>JAFQWR010000177.1 GCA_017407365.1 Clostridia bacterium | reverse complement strand
GTGACTACGCTTCCTGCGCCGATCACCGTGTTGTCACCCACGGTAACCCCGGGAAGAAGAACGGAGCCTGCTCCTATCCAGCAGTTTTTTCCGATACGGATGGGAGCGTTATACTGATAGCCCTTTTCCCTGAGAGCGGGGAGTATGGGGTGTCCTGCGGTAGCGACGGTCACGTTGGGTCCAAGCTTGGTGCGGTCGCCCACGTAAATATGGGTATCGTCCACTAAGGTGAGGTTGAAGTTTGCGTAAACGTTGTTGCCAAAATGCACGTGCTTGCCTGCCCAGTTGGCGTGCAGAGGCGGCTCAATATAGCAGCCCTCGCCAATCTCGGCAAACATTTCCTTTAATAAGCGCGCTCTTTTTTCTCCCTCAGAGGGGCGTGTGGCGTTATAATCGTACAGCCTTTCCAGACATTGCATTTGCTCCTCCATAATAGAGTCGTCGCTGGGGTAGTAGATGGCGGTTGCGTGCATTTTTTCTTTGATTGTCATAAAAGTATCTCCTTTTTGGGTAAAGCGAAAAAATTACAGTATCACCTCAATGTGATAGGCTTGGTCAATCAGTGTGGGGGTAAAGCCGTGTGCGAGGCAGAGGGAATGAAAGAAGGCGTTATCCTGTAAAATCAGCTCCCTTGTGCAATAGCTGTCGTCTATTCTTTGTTCAATCACCGAGGCGTACCTGATGATATCGTCAAAATGCGTGTTGATATAACGCTCTGTCATAACAAGGCATATAAATCTGATTTGTGCACGCATCTCCGAAGAAAAATCCTTCTCCCAATCGGCAGGCACATAGCACCCCTCCACGGTAAGATTCTGCTTGTTTTCGATTGCCGTTTTTATCATTTCACGCACAATCGGCCACAGATAATCGGTGAGGCTCTGCTGACTGCTTTCGGGTGTGAGAGAGGTGTTGCCGCTTCGTATCAGCCCCATCTTTAAGTGGTCGATGCTCAGATAGGGTATGCCGTAGGCTTTGAGTATTGTTTGCGCCAGCTTTGTTTTCCCTGTGTGGGTGGCGCCTGTAATCAGAACAATCATTGGCTTCTCCTTGCATTTTGGCAGGCTTGCAGAGGTGTCAGCTTTTGTAAAGCTCGTACATGCTTGCATAAATGCCGTTCGGTATGCTTTTCAGCTCCTCGTGTGTGCCCTCCTCTTCAATGCCGTTTTCTGTTAAAACCAGAATGCGGTCTGCATTTTTGATGGTGGTGAGTCGGTGGGCAATGGTTAGGGTTGTTCTGCCCTTGCTCAGCTCCTCGAGCGATTTCTGTACGATATGCTCGTTTTCGTTATCGAGAGCAGAGGTTGCCTCGTCCAGAATCAGAATGGGCGGATTTTTCAAAAATACACGGGCAATGGCTATGCGTTGCTTTTGTCCGCCCGAAAGCTTAACGCCACGCTCTCCCACGTAGGTGCTGTAGCCATCCTGTAAGCCGAGGATAAACTCGTGCGCGCCTGCGCGACGTGCCGCCTCCTCGATTTCCTCCTGCGTGGCAGAGGGCTTGGCGTAGGCGATATTGGCGGCTACCGTGTCGCCAAACAGATATACGTCCTGCTGAACAACGCCGATATTTTCGCGCAGGCTTTGCAGGGTGTATTCCTCAACGGCAACGCCGTCAATGGTAAGCTCACCCTTTGTGCGCTCATAAAAGCGGGGGATAAGGTTGACAAGTGTGGTTTTCCCGCCACCCGAGGGGCCTGCAATGGCAATGCTTTCTCCTGCAGAAACGTGCAGGTTGATGCCGTGCAGAATTTCCTTTCCCTCTCCGTAGCAAAAGGATACGTCACGGAAATCAATCTCACCGCGGACGCGCGTCACCTCACGGGCGCTTTGGCCGTTCTGAATGGCAACGGGCTCCTCCATAATTTCCAGGTATCGCTCGTAGCCCGACATTCCTCGCTGAAACTGCTCGGTAAACTGCACAATCTGCGAGATAGAGGAAAGCAGGGTAGAAATAAACAGCAGATAGGTTACAAGATCCACAAGATCTATTTTTCCGAGATAAACAAAGAACGAGCCTGCCGCAACAACGAATATATATAGCAGACCGTCAAAGAAGCGTGTGCCGCTGTGGAAAACACCCATATAGTGATAACTTTCCTTTTTAATATCGCGGAAGCGTTCGTTGTTTGCACGGAATTTGTTGCGCTCAATATCCTCGCGTGCAAACGATTTTACCACACGGATGCCCGAAAGTGTATCCTCTAAGCCTGCGTTGATGTTGCCGATTTCCGCCCTTGATTTTACAAATGCGGCACGCATTTTGCGGTTGTATATCATTACGAATACAAGCATAAAGGGCAGCAGAGCAAACACCACGAGTGTCAGCCAGACGTTGATTGTGCTTAAAAAGATGAACGAGCCGATAACCTTGATGCCGGAGATTAGAATCTGCTCGGGGCAGTGGTGTGCAAACTCTGTAATTTCAAACAGGTCGTTGGTGAGCCTGCTCATCAGCTGACCGATTTTGTGGTCGTCGTAGTAGCTGTGCGGCATTACAAGCAGCTTGTTAAAAAGCTTTGTGCGGATATCCATTTCCATCTTCACGCCCATAATGTGCCCGTGAGAGGACACAAAGTAGTAGCAAAGCATATCCACAATACGCAGAATCAGCAAGGCGCACACAACCTTGATTACGGTGGGAATCACCATTCCCGTTTCCGTATTCAACCCTTCGTTCATTAAAAGCCGCACCAGCATGGGGAACAGCAGGTCCACGCCTGCAACCACGAGCGAGCAGAGCATATCTAAAATAAAGGTGCGGCGGTATGGCTTATAAAAGGGTATAAACGAACGTATCAGGTTTTTTTTATTACGCTTCATTTCCGTTTCCTCGCCTGAAAATATATTCTATCAGCAATAGTATAGCACAAAAGCAAAAAATTTGCAAAAGTTCGTGGAATAATTCGTGTTAAACTATTGTCATTTTACGATTTGTTTGGTATAATATTACGGTAAGTATTTGCGGTAGCACCGCGAAGGAGCATGAAAGATGAAAAGAACGAGGTTTGCCGAAATCTATGCCGACCAGCAGGCGTTCGGCGGAAAAACTGTAACGGTGGGCGGTTGGGTGCGCACCGTGCGCGATAGCAAGGCGTTTGCCTTTTTGGAGTTAAACGACGGCAGCTGCTTTAAGTGTGTGCAGGTGGTTGCCGAAAGAGATATTTTAGAGGGATACGACGAGCTTGTCCGTCTGAACGTGGGTAGCTCGGTGGTTATCACGGGTACGGTTGTGCTTACCCCCGAAATGAAGCAGCCCTTCGAAATCAAAGCGGCTTCGTTTGCAATCGAGGGCACGTCCACGCCCGATTATCCCCTGCAAAAGAAGCGTCATTCCATTGAATTCCTGCGTGAAAACGCATATCTGCGTCCCCGCACCAATCTGTTCAATGCGGTTTTCCGTGTGCGCAGTGAGGTAGCCTTTGCCATTCACGATTTTTTCCATTCGCGTGGCTTCGTTTATGTGCATACGCCGCTGATTACGGGCAGTGACTGCGAGGGTGCGGGCGAGATGTT
>JAFQWR010000176.1 GCA_017407365.1 Clostridia bacterium | reverse complement strand
CACCGGCTTATACGAGGTTTACACCAACGATCAGGCAGAATATGCACAGGGCAAGCGTACGCTCTGGGGCGCATACAATACCTGGGTATTGCTGGGTGACAACTTCCGTACCACCTTTATCAAGGCTACGCAGGATATGACCACCGGTGTTAAAACCGCAAGCGAAACCTTTACGTTAATTTCTAAGCAACTGAAAACGGCAGCTTCTGCCTATATGATCAGCTACGAATACGATACCACCAAGTGGTAATCGCTAAAGCTCCGTACAGAGCATAATCAAACCCGAAGGTGAGGCAGAGGCTTCTCCTTGCCTTCGGGCTTTTATCATTATAGAGGGCCTTTTTATGGATAAAGTAAAACAAACGGGAATGGAGCAATCTGTTGTGATTGAGGCAACTCCTCCCCAAAAAAGAAAAAAGATGAAGAAGTACAACAACTGGGCGTATCTCTGGATTGCTCCTGCGTTTTTGTTGATGCTTGTCTTTGCCTACTATCCGCCAATCAATACGTTGATTCTTTCGTTCACAGATTCCGTTAACGGTCTGAACGGTGAGTGGATAGGACTTAAAAATTACGCTGAAATTTTCTTCGGCGGAGAAACGATGATTGCTATCTTCAGCAGTAAATACGCCTTCTGGAAATCTATGCTGCAGGTAACGATCCTTACCGTTTTCGGTATTCTCGTGGGTAACGCCATGACGATTCTCTTAGCCGAGTTGCTGTTTAATTGCAAGCTGAAATGGGCTTCCAAAATCTACCGCTACATCTTTTTGATCACGATTCTGGTTCCCGGTGTTGTCAATATGCTTATCTGGGAGCTGCTGATTTTCTCGGCTAACGGTGTGGCAAACAGCTTGCTGGAGGCATTAGGGCTTTCTACCTCGCTATGGTATCAGGCGCCGAATTTCCAATGTATGCTCGCCATTATGCTCACGGGCTTCCCGTGGGTGGGCGGTACCTCCTTCCTGATTTATCTCGCAGGGCTTCAGACTATGCCCGAATCGATCATTGAGGCAAGCGTGTTAGACGGTGTAAGCACCTTCAAGCGTGTGTTCTGTATCGACCTTCCCTGCCTTGCAGGTCAGCTGAAATACTTCCTGATTATGGGTATCATCGGCGGCTTCCAGAATTTCTCCATTCAGCTCGTTGTAACGGGCTCGGGCTACGGCACCTCCAATGCTGCACTCGTTCCCGGTTATATGCTGTATCACTTTGCCTTTGCAACCAACAACTACGGTGTTGCGGCGGCAATCGGTATCACGCTGTTTGTGTTAACGCTTGGGCTTACCATTCTGAACATGAAAAGAATTAAAACGGGGGATGATGCGTAATGATGAATGTAAATACGAATACTCAGACCTCCGAATTCAAAAACAGAGGCTGGTTTGGACGCAATTGGGGTCAGATTCTTCTGCACGTTGTGCTTTGGGTTCTGATGTTCTTTACCTTGGCACCGCTATTTCTTCTGATTGTCGATTCGCTGAAAACAAACAGCAATTTCCAGATGGATCCCTTTGGCTTCCCCTCAAAGCTTGCGTGGGAGAATTATGAGCTTGCATGGCTGTACGTAAAGGATTTTATGCTGAATTCCGTGGTTATCACGGTATCCGTTACCGTTCTTCTGGTTCTGATTGCAACGGTCACTGCGTACGCCTTTACACGTATGAATTTCCGTTTCAAGGAAGTTCTGTTCATGGCAATGCTTGCGCTGATGATGGTGCCCGGTATGCTGAACGTAATCAGCCAGTACGGCATGATCAACAAATTCAATCTGATCAACGATTACATGGGCGTTATTCTTCCCTCGGTTACGGGCAGTATTCCCTACTCGGTATTCCTTTTCAGAACCTTCTTCAGCGGTATTCCCAAGGACTTATTTGAGGCGGCAGAAATCGACGGCGCATCGCATATTCATATGCTGTTCCTCGTTATGGTACCGCTCGCTAAGCCCATCATTGCAACCCTTGTTATCTCTACCGTAATGGGTCAGTGGAACGACTATCTGTGGCCCTTGCTTGTATTGACGCACGACCTTATGAAGACCATTCCCATCGGTCTTGTTTCGTGGACAGATACATATTTTGCTATGACGGGCGGTTACGGCGCACCCTTTGCCGCATACGTCATTTCCAGTATTCCGCTGGTTGTTATCTTCTCGCTTTGCTCCAAGCAGTTCATTGCCGGTCTTACCTCCGGTG
>JAFQWR010000019.1 GCA_017407365.1 Clostridia bacterium | reverse complement strand
TTTGCATTACCGTGCGTATCTTTTTTGCTGTATTATTTTTGCGCTCAGCAAATAGTGCAACCGCACCCTATGCCCCTTTCCTTTTTTTTAGCAGAAAATAGCCCCCCGACAAAAGCATGCTTGCTTTGCCGTGGGGCCTTGTGATGGTATTCTGTATGAAAACAGCTTATTCTATGGGGTTATCCTTAGGGGGCGCGTTGCTCTCTACCTCCTGCGGCGAAAGCTCCTCAGCGGGCAATTCCTTCTCCTGTCCTTCATCTGCGCTCTCCTCAGAAGGCTCTGACTCCGCAGGGGCTTCGCATACAGCAGAGGGCTCTGCCTCTGCCAGGCGGGAATCCTCTGCCTCCTCTGCATATCTTTCGCCTCTGCCCTTATCAAACACCACACCGGTGACCACGAGCATAAAGATGATTACGGCAGGAAGAATCAGTACACTGATCAGCGTAACGGGATTCAGCACCAGCCCCTGACAAAACGCAGTATATCTGATGCAAACACCGGGCGAGCCTGCAATATCCTCGTAGGTGCACTTTACCTCCTTTTCGACATACTCTCCGCTCGTACCTACAAGTGTATAGGTAGTGGTGGTAAAATCTCCCAGAACAAAGGAATCCACCGATTTCACAATCCACGGTGCAAGCATCCTGCCCGACGCCGCAACCAACGTGGGCAGCTCACCGAAAATCAACACGGTGCTACCCTCCTTGATATCCTCTTCCTTGATTTCATTGACGGCTACAATCGAGTAGATGGGAAACTCCTCTTCCATTGTACGGACGTAAGAAACAAAGCAATCCTGCCCGAAGAAGCGAAAGGTTTCTGCATAATCTCTCTGATCTGCCGCCTTCACGGTGATAAAAACGGATATGCCGATTGTGGACGCAAAAAACAAGGCAAACAGAATGGAAAAAACGATAAAGCTGATACGGAATATTTTGCCTATACGCATAAAAACCTCATAATAGCCTTTTAGTAAAAACGCCGCAACAGTCTGCTGCGGCGTTATGTATCAGTTGAAATTACAGAGTTTTGAAGAAGCTGAACAGCTTTTTCCACTTATTGAAGCGGAAGCGCGAAACGGAGATTTTAGGATATTTGCGCAGCTCGTACTGACGGACGCGCTTAGCAATCTGCACACGGTAGTCGGGAGGCAGAAGCTTGTTTTCCTGCAAAGCGTAGTTTTCGATCTGTTCAACAACCGTGCCTCTTCTCTTCAGCTTAAAGCTTGCATCGGTAATGCTTGCGATATAATCGCCTGCCGCAGCCTTGATCCATTTTAAGGGGATGAGGCTTTCGAGCGTTTTGTTTTTACCGACAATGCGCTTCATCGAACGAACGCGATAGCGTTGCGTTGCATAGAAGCCCTCGAGGAGCTTTTCGGCAACCTCGTTGCCTTCCTGCGTGGAGGGGAGAATCACATAGGGCTTGTCGCCAAACTGAGTGGTTAACAGACGGGCCGTTTTTTCCGCTCCGTCCACACCGCTGGGAACGACGATGATCTCTCTGGGGTTGTATAAGAAGCCACCCGCGGAAAGATAACCCTTGATCATATCCAGATAGTAGCCATCCGATTCATCCAGCACGATTACAGGAGAGCAGGAGGTAAACTTCATTGTGGAGGAAGCCATACCGAATGCCTGGAACACAGCCTGCAACGAAAGTGCGTTGGTATTGTCGGAATTTAAGTCGAGCGAGTTGGAAACACAGGAGAAGCCGTTTACGTCACGGTATACCACGCGTACCTTATCGAAGTTGGAGGCTGCAATCATAAACGCATTGGGCGTAGAAACCATAACCTGATTGCTTTCCTGCATCTTCTCGAAGAAGGATACGAGATATTTCTGTGCTTCGGGATTCAGAGCCATGCCGCTTTCATCAAACAGCAGAATGGTATTTGCATAGAGGTTCTTCATCTCTACCGTGTAGATCATGAAGAAGGATAACAGCCATTGCAGCGAAACGCTCTGGCCCTGCAGGTCTACCACGTCTACACCGTCATCCACGTACAGATGCAGAGCATCCTCTTCTGCAACGAGCTTGAACGAAACCTTGGTCTGACGCCAATACATTGCAAATTCATTGGTCAGACGCTCGTTGCCCTCCTTGATGATGGGCGCATAGTAATCGGCGTATTTATCAAATACAGCCTTTAAGTCTGCCGCAGAGATCTTTTTGATCGTTACATCGCCGCGAACCTTGCGTACCTCGCGCAGAAGTCTGGTAGAGCTGATACCGTAGTAGCTTAAGATGATGCGAAGCGAACGCGTCATGCTCTTGCTTGCCGCATTGTAGCCGAAGCGGTTAAAGCGGTTTAAGATGGTAGGTACGTAAATGTTCGAATCCAGATTGCCGTAGTTGGGCGAGTAAATCATCTTGGGCAATTTGCCGATCAGAAGCGGCGTTAATTGCTGCACCTCTTCGGTGCGGTAGGTACCGTCAAAGGCAATACCGACCTCGCCGTTTAAGTCACGGCAAACAAAGACGTTTTCTGCCGTACAGTTGGGGATGACCTCACGCAGGCATTTCTTTGCCTCGTCATCCAACTCGAACACAGCCTCTACGAAGACGGGTTTTTTTTCGGCCTCGCTGTACTTGTCGTAAATCGCCTTAGGAAGATCCACCTTAGGATCGGGCTTTCCTGCACGCGATGCCGGGTTCAGCTTCCACAAAGCGGTCAGTAAATTGGTCTTACCTGCCTGACTTGCGCCGATAACCGTGGTGTAATTGCTTACCTCCACCCAGCCGCTGTCGTGAAAGGAGCGATAATTTTGCACTCTGAAACGAAGTAGTTTCATGTTGCTACCCCCGTAAATTTATTCCTCCTTCGGTCGGCTCCCAAATTGCCAGCCTATGGAGATGGTATTCTTAATCTATACTATCATACCACTTTTTGAAAGAAAATGCAATAGAATTTTACATCTTTATTGAAAAGGTTGCGCATTTTTTTTCACAATTTTAATCACACACGGGTTTTTCTTCCTTAAAAACGCCAAAGCAAGGGGTAGAAAAAGCCATTCAGCTGATTTCTGCCAAGCTGCTCTTTTTTGTCCGGATAAAAAACAACACAACCGCGACCGCTCCCACGGCACCCGTAAGCGGATAAAACACACGCACCGCTTGCGAAAAGCCCATTCTTGAAAGTATGTAGCCTGCAACAATCAGCAAGGCAGTTGCAGTGCTCCTTTTGCCAAGCGCATTGTCCAGGCGCCCCGATAAAGGAAACAGAGAGGAGATCATGGTGGTAAATACGCCACACCAGATAAGCGCGGCAATGATCACCTCGCTGAGCACGCCGAATGCGCCGCAAAGCGCAAGCAGGGGTATCTCCGCAAGGATTGCCGCACTGTCTGCCGTAAACAGCGCCACGCCGATTACACTTAACGCAATACCCAGCACGGCGGCGCTTACGATATACGCACCCTTTACCGTGCGCTTCTCTGCTATTTCGGCAACGGAAACGGTAATACCAAGTGCATTGAACAGATTCATTGAAACGTATAAGACCACATTGCATACCGCCTGTATCGGGCGCACAGTCATTGCCTGCCAAACGGATATATCGCCGCTTTTCACTGCGGAAGCAACGCAAATTGCTATAACCGCAACCGTCATCAACGGTGTAATCAGTACATTTGCCCGCATCAGTCCGTCCATTCCTCCCATTACGGTTACAAAGCACAAAAGCATTGTGATTGCCGTAAGCAGGCGGAATTCCCCGATCAAATTCCACGGAGCAAGAGCATCCACTCCTGCCAGCATGGTGGCAAATAACAGCAGATATCCGACGTCTATCAAAAGCTCCAGCATCCGATGCGCTCTGCCAAAAGCCGCTTGCGAAAAGGCACGAAGCGTTGTGATGCCCAATTTCTGACAGCGTAGAGTTATACCGTAGCCCACGGCAAAATACAGAGCGGAAAACAGCACGGAAAACAGCAGAAGCAGTCCGCCTCCTGCATGGAAAAACAGAACAATCTCTCTTCCGGAGGCAAAGCCTGCACCCACCGTTGTCCCTACCAACAGACACGCTGTTTTTATGCTTTTTCTTTTCAAGATCTCCTCCGATACAAGTTTTCTCGTTCCGTAAAAATTTATTCACCCCCGGGAAAAAATATACCGCAGCCGGGCATAAAAAAACCTGCAAGCCCGATAAGCCTGCAGGTAGGTTGTTGATACGGATGTTTTGGGCATTACAAGCCGTAGATCTGAAAAGCAAAGCTCCAAGCCCGTTACTCCTCTTCCTCAGAGGATAAATCCTCCAGGCGGACAACGGTGATATGCGGAGCCTCGCCATCCTCCTCGTAAGCGGGAATCTCAGGCTCCTCCACAGCGGCGGCCTCCTCTAACGGAAGCTCCTCCTCTGCGGGTTCCTTTTCGCAGACGGGCATAAACGCAGAAAGCGCACAGAGCCTGATTTTTGTGCCGCCCTCAACGGCCGTTGCAGAAAGCAAACCCTTTTCGGTGAGCATCCAGACGGTATCATCGTTGTTCTGCTCAATTTCTGCCCTGCATATCACTCCCTGCGCATCAAAAAGAGCCAATGCGGGCAAGGGCACAATACGCGGATTACGCTTTAAGCCCTTCAGCTTCACAAGCTCCTTTTGCTGTAAATCACGCAACGCGATCAGCCAATTGTCGGGGTTTTGTGCATACGAGAGAAGCTCAGACCACTTTTCGGTGGTGACAAGTAAATTTTTGCAATAGGAAAGAAGCTTAAAGGAATCCGTACGGAACAGCTCACGGAAGCGGATATACTTATCTCCTATGTAAATCCGATGGTAAATCAGGGTAATCAGATACAGCTGGAGCTCGTTGAATGTACCCTCAAACGGCTCAACCTCCTCGGGCGCACCCGTAAAGCGAAGAGCGCGCAACAGATATTCGTTTAATTGCGGCTCGGGAATGGGGTATTCCATTGCATACACCTCACCCGTGATGTTGGGTGCAATCATACAATACAGCCCCTGCCTTCCGCAAAGCAAAAACTCGCTGAAATCCTGCTCTGCCGAAGCATTCACGTGCAGATATTTTTCCGGCTGCTGCAAGCAGGCAATAAGGGAAACCCCTACGGCGCTGAACGATCCTGCATCATCTGCAAAGCCGATTTCCACAAGCTGAGAAAGGTCCTTTTCTGCCTCAGGCAACGAAAAGCGCGCACGGATAAAGGAGCCTTCCGCATTGCCGGGCAAAAGGGTAGCAACCTGTTGTGCCGTCAGTAAATATTTCATTCCTCCTTCACCTCCGAGGCAGTGAGTACAACCTCTTCATTCAAAGCCATAACCTCATCGGTTACACCGACAACAGAGGGTACCCCTGCGATTGCCATAGAAAAAGCAGTGAAGGGACTTTCCTTCTCTTCCACCGGACGCTCACCAAACAGCAGTACGCCGTCTAATTGCAGAACGGCAAGCGCATCGCTGACTCTGCTTGCGGCAGAAACAGAGGAAAAGGTTGCAGATGCAGGAGATACCTGCTTCAACCAGTTTTCCTGCGCTTTTCTGGCGCGTTTTTTGCTTTCCTCACGCACAAAATATACACTCGTGGCGGCACGCAGACGCTGACGGCTATAGCATTTTGCCACCAGACGGTTATTTGCCTTAAAGTTTTCGCTTACGGGACGGGCAAGATTATAGGCGTGAATCTTTGCGGTGAGATTGCTTTCGTCCTCAATCAGACGGGCAAGCGAAACAGTGCCTGCAAGCACGCCCTTGTAGCTTGCATTATATCTTCTGTGTGCGTGATCCAGCTCTATTTTACTGGAAAGCTCCTTATCGCTGAGCGCACCCGTTACCGACACGGTAAGACCCTTTACCGCCTGCTGACCACCGCCAAGCATAAATACGTCGCTGAGAGCCTTTAAGCCGGTGATACCGCCACCCTTTACCAGAATGGTGCTGCCAAGCTGCAGCGTTGCCTGACCTGCCATTGCCGCCACACCACCTGCACCCGCACTTGCGGCCACGCCTGCAAGAGAGGAAATACCCGCGGTGATTGCGGTAGAAACGGCAACAGTCACTGCCGTGCCTGCGGCGGCATCCTTGACCGCCTCAATGGGCTTGGGCTCGTAGATAACCTCGTAGCTTTGCGTAAAGCCAAAGGCACTGACGTTAACGGTATAGGTTCCTTCCTGTTCGGTATCCACCGCAGAGGTAACCTCGTATTCCTCCGCAGAAAGCGTGCGACTGCCGCCATCCTCGTATACAAGGCTCACCAAAAGCCCCTCTGTATGGAACTCCGTTCCGCAGGTAAACTCCGTGACACAGCCGCTGTAATCGAGCATCAATGCGCTTGGCACGCGCTCAGCAACCCACACGGTGTAGCTTCCACTGATGCCTCTTGCCGAAACGGTTACGGTATATTCCCCTGAAGCTGTGGCATCAAAGCCCTCTGCGCTTACTGTGCATTCCGAAAGAGGAACCTCCTCGCTGTAGCTTTCGCCATAGTGCGCTACCACGGATATCCCCTCATACGAAAAGGGGGTGCCGTAGGAAAACACCGTTTTTGCATTCTGCACATCCACACGGAGCTCCGTAAGCGCAGGCATCAGCAGGTCGGTATACGCCGCCACAATTGCTTCGCCGTCGGCAATCGGATAACACTCGGTATTAAAATGCATAGCACGGGTAAAATCACTGTTGCTTGGCTCCGTTTGCTGCAGACTATCCTCTGTTAAACCGCCCTTTTGCCCTACGAGGGTAAAGGTGGGCTTCCAGCAAAGAGCCCCATCCTGCGAGAGCACAAACTCCGCAGAAACGGTACCCGTATATTCGTTGTTCGGGATGATGCCGATGCTGCTCCAATCAAAAATTGCACTGTCATCAGATATGAACCTTTCGTGCAAAACAAAGGTGCCCTGAATGGGCGCGCCATCCTCTGCGATATGCAGACGCAGGGTCAAGGATACCTCTGCCGTCATTTTATGCACCCATACGGGCACAAGGAAGGTATATCTTTCAGCGGAGGTCACCTCTGCCTCCGTAGCGGAAATGCGGTACCCCGTGATGTTGCGCTCAGTCATATCCAGCGTTACCGCCTCAGGACGGTGTTGCCCATTCATTGCCGCAACAATTTCCTGACGGCTGACGGTGGGAAGCGCATCTGCCCCCCTTATCATCAGCAGGGGAGAAAGCGCAACGCTGCATGCCATTGCAATAAAGCAGAAGCTTTTGAGCATCCGACGCACGGAGCTGCGGGAGCGCACCGCGCTGAAAATGATAGCAATAAACAGACCTGCGCCGACAAGAATAGCCGCCACGTAATAAACCGTCTGGATATCGGGGAACAGGAAGGATAACGCAAAGCACGCAACAAAGCCGAGCGAAAGCCCGGAAACCACCGAGTAGATGGGCGCGTTATTTTGCGGAGATAAACGGCACAGACGGGTGAAAAACTGAATGACAAGCCCCACGCCCGTGGTTAAAACACGCAGAAGCGCAAGTGCGGAAAGAACGATAACCAAGCTGTTTTGCGGACTGCCGTCTACCGTGATAAAGGCGTAAACAGCAGTTGCAATACCTGCACCGATCATCAGAAAGCCCACCTGCGAAAAGCCTGCGGCAAGTATCTTTTTGAAAACGGAGGTACCTCTTGCCCTGGTTTCCTTGCGCATAATGCGCTTTTCTTCCCTGGTGAGCTTTTGCTTTTTTTTGAAAAGCGACTTGATAAAGCTGATGAGCATCATCAGAAGCAGACAGCGTGAAATGATACTGCCTACCGTGGAAAAGGTATCTCCGTCGGAGCTTGCGCCGCACAAAAACTGCAAGGGCTTTGTCCACCATCCAATGATATTGTTCTGCTCTAAATAAACGGAAGAAAGCCATGCCGCCGCCATGATAAGAATAGCAGGCAGACCCTCCCATAAGGATTTGAAAAAATTACCCAGCAACTTACCGAGCACCTGAAAAAAACGGCGCTTCGGCTTGATTGCATTTTTAGCCTTTGACATAATTTCTCCCAAAGAGTTTCGTTCTATTTCAGTATACAGAAAAAACAGAAAAAAAGCAAGTAATTTTACAGGTTTGTTCTCGCTTTTCCCCTATCTTTCACTTACGCGCACGCGTGACAATAAATATATCTTGCATTTCTTGGTTTATTTGTTAAAACTATTGCTTTTTGTCTGACATTGTGCTATAATAGATGCTTAACAGATAACAGTTTATTTACAAGGAAGAGGCTATGGTTTTTGGCAAATACATCAATCGGTATTATTTGAGATATCTGCATTATATTCTCGGCGGCATTCTTGCGCTACTGCTGGTAGACTTTTTTCAGCTGGAAATACCCGAGCTTTACCGCATGGTCATCAACGGAGCAAACGAGGGCACCGTTACATTGGACGGAGTTGTTTATGCCTTTGATATGAACTTTTTGCTGGATAAAATCTGCTTGCCCATGGTCGGGATTATTCTGCTGATTGTGCTTGGCAGATTTTTATGGCGCATCTGCCTGTTTGGCGCAGGCATCAAGGTGGAAACCGACCTGCGCAAAAGGATGTTTGACCGCTGTAAAGACCTTTCTCAGCACTACTATCACCTCAACAAGGTGGGCACCCTGATGTCGCTGTTTACCAACGACATCGAAACGGTGCAGGATTGCTTCGGCTCGGGCATTCTGATGTTTTGCGATGCACTTCTTCTTGGCGTGCTGGCATTGACCAAAATGTTCCGCATGAATACGACAATGACCCTTCTTTCCATGATTCCCATGGCGTTTTTGCTTGCTGTCGGCACGGTGGTGGGCAAAAAAATGATGGACAAATGGGAAAAGCGTCAGGAGGCTTTTTCTGCCCTTTCTGATTTCTCCCAGGAAAGCTTTTCGGGCATAGCCGTTGTAAAGGCGTTTGTAAAGGAGCTTTCCGAGCTGCTTTCCTTTAAGAAGCTGAACAAGCAAAACGAAGAAACCAACGTTTCGTTTACCAAAACCTCTGTTGCCCTGAACATTCTTGTTACCCTGTTTGTAGAATCCGTCATCTGCATCATTCTTGGCTATGGCGGCTATCTTGTGTATAAGGGCACCTTCAATGCAGGTGAGCTTTTGGAATTTATCAGCTACTTCACCTCTATCATCTGGCCCATCATGGCTGTTTCGCAGCTGATTGATATGCAGTCCCGCGGGAAGGCATCGCTAAACCGCATCAGCGAGCTTCTTTCCGCAAAGCCCGAAATCACCGACCGCAAGGGCGCCGTGCCTGCCACCGATGTTAAGGGCTCCATCCGCTTTGACAATCTTACCTTCCGCTACCCCGGTGCAGACTACGATGCCTTAAAGGAGGTTTCCTTCTGCATAGAGGCAGGCGAATCGGTGGGCATCATCGGAAAAACGGGTGCAGGCAAAACCACCGTGGTAGACCTGATTCTGCGCACCTACAATGTACCCGACGGCACTTTGTTTATCGACGACAAGGACGTAAACGGGCTGACCGTGCAGTCGGTGCGTCAAAGCTGTGCGTATGTGCCGCAGGATAACTTTTTGTTCAGCGATACCATAGCAAGCAACATTTCGTTTGCCATGGAGGAAACCGACCTCGCAGAGGTAGAGCGCGCGGCAACGCTTGCTGACGTTGCGGACAACATTGCAGAATTCCCCGAGGGATACAAAACCGTGCTTGGCGAAAGAGGCGTAACCGTTTCGGGCGGACAAAAGCAGCGTATTTCGATTGCACGTGCGCTTCTGAAAAATGCCCCCATACTGATATTGGACGACTCCGTTTCTGCCGTAGACGTAAACACCGAAAAAACGATACTCAAGAATCTGCGCGAAACACGCAAGGGAAAAACCACCATTCTGATTGCGCACCGTATCTCCACAGTAGAGAGTATGGATAAAATTATCCTGTTAGAGGATGGCAGGGTGGCGGCATTTGGCAGGCACGAGGAGCTTTTGCAAACAAGCGAGGCGTACCTTTCGATGGTGCGTCTGCAACAGCTTGAGGACGAGCAGGGAGGAAACGAGTGATGAACGAATATTTACCTCTTCTGCTGGTTGGCGGCATCATTGGAGCTTTCAGCATTATATTTATCGTGG
>JAFQWR010000175.1 GCA_017407365.1 Clostridia bacterium | reverse complement strand
TTTTGGCCGTATTGCCGCACAGACGGCAAAGCAGGTCATCATGCAGAAGCTGCGTGAGGTAGAGCGCGATATTGCCTCGCAGGAGTTCGCCGATAAAGAAAACGAGCTGCTTACCGCAACCGTTCGCCGTATCGAAAACAACAACGTATTCCTGGATATCGGCAAGGGTCAGATCGAGGGTATTTTAATGCCCGGCGATCAGATCAACGGCGAAAAATACGAGCTGAACGACCGCATCCGTGTGTACGTAAAAAAGGTTCGTACCACCGCAAAGGGCCCGCAGATTGTGGTTTCCCGTGCAAGCGCAGGTCTTGTGAAAAAGCTGTTCGAACTCGAGGTTCCCGAAATCAAAAGCGGTCTGGTGCAGATCAAGTCTATTGCGCGTGACGCAGGTCAGCGTACCAAAATGGCGGTTTATACCGAGGAAAGCGGCTTGGATGCATTGGGTGCCTGCGTGGGTAACAAGGGTGTGCGTGTAAACGCAGTGGTCAGCGAGCTTGGCGGCGAAAAAATCGACATCATTCCCTGGTGCGAGGATCCCCTGCTTTTCATTGCCCGTGCGCTTTCTCCCGCAAAGGTTATTCTCGTGCAGACGAATGCCGAGGATAAATCCGCAAAGGTCATCGTTCCCGACGATAAGCTCTCGCTTGCCATTGGCAGAAGCGGTCAGAATGCCCGCCTTGCGGCGCACCTCACCGGCTGGAAGATCGACGTTAAGTAGCAGTCGCAGGCGCTTTCCATGAGCGAGTTCTCCGATATTCACGAGCAGCTTCGTACGGGCGTGGCGCAGAGCCTTCCCGTTGAGGAGGAATAACCCTTGACACCGAAAAAAATTCCCATGCGTATGTGTATCTGTTGCAGGCAGATGATGCCTAAAAAGGAGATGCTACGTGTGGTAAAAACGCAGAGCGGTGAGATCTCTCTCGATCTTACCGGTAAGCTTGCGGGCAGAGGTGCATACCTTTGCAACAGCGAGGCGTGCGTTTTGAAGCTGAAAAAAACACGGGCGTTGAGCCGTGCCTTCTCGTGCGAGGTTTCCGACGAGGTATATACCAAAATGGAGGAAGCCTGGCGTGCCCGTAACCAATCCTAAGCTGTTTACCTATCTGGGCTTCTGCATCCGCAAGGGTGCCTTGGTACGCGGTGTAAACGCCATTCAGGCGTGCCGTAAGCCCATCTATTTATTACTGCTTTGCAGCTCTGCCTCCGCCAACACGGTGAAGGAGGCCGAAAGCATCGCCCTAAGGCGTGGGCTTCCGCTGTTTACGGTGGATGACCTCGAGGGTCTGGTGCAAAAGCAAAACTGTCGCCTTGCCGCGGTCACAGACCAAAAGCTCGGCGAGGCTGCTCTTGCGGCTTTGCAGGGGCAAAACTAATTCATTAACAAACAACGATCTCTTTCGTGGGGGTATGCAATTTGCGTAACGAAAATATGGAACAAAAACAAACTTCCTTTGACAACGTTAAAGAAATCGCCGCTTTAATGGCTAACGGTGCTGTTTCTGCACTTTCCGAAAAAAGCAAGGCGGCTATGAAGCGCGTAGAAGCAATGCAGGGTCGTCTGGGCGCTTATGCGCAGGGTATCCGCGCTAAGGATGAGTCTGTGTCGGAGGTACCCGCAGAGGTGGCTTCGGCGGAGGCTCCCTCTGTCGCTGAGGAAAAGCCTGCCAAAAAGCGCACCAAAAAGGCAGAAGAAAAGGAAGCTGTGCCTACGGAGGCACCCGTGGCGGAGTCTGCTGCGGAGGTGGCCCCCTCTAAGGAAGAGCCGAAAAAGAAAAAGGCTGTTAAGGCTGAGGAAAAGCCTGTTGCAGAGCCCGTGAAGGAGGCTGTGGCAGAGGAGCAGAGTAAGCCCAAAAAGGTTGAAAAGCCCAAGGAGGAGGTAGCGCAGGTAGCAGAGCCCGTTGCCGAAAAGCCTGCCGCCAAAAAGGAAGAGCCTGTTGCTGCGCCCGTAGAGGAGAAGTCCGAAAGAAGCGCAGAGGCGGCTAAGCCTGAAAAGAAAACGGAAAAGAAGGCTGAAAGGAAGGAGCCTGTAAAGGCAGAGAAAAAACAGCCCGAGGCACCCGTTGCAGAGGAAAAGCCCGCCGAGGAAAAACCCAAGGAGGAGGGCTCCTCTCTGTTCAAAAAGCCTCTCCGTAAGATCTCCTTAGAGGAGCTTGCGGAAATCAACAGACCCAAGCCCAAAAAGAGCCCCGCTCCTCAGGGCGGTATTCAGCGTTCGTTTATCGGTAGCGAGCGTGGTGAGCGCAAGCCTCGCGGTGACCGTCCCGGCGATAAGGGCGCACCCCGTGGCGAGGGCGGACGTCAGCCCGGTGCAAGACCGCAGGGCAATGCTCCCCGTTCGGGCGGTATGGGCCATGGCGGTATGACGGCTTCTGCAATCCCCGCAAAGGCGTCTGCACCCACCAAAAACTACGGCAACAAAAAGAAAACGCCCGAAAAGACGAGCGCCTTCGAGGATAAAAAGACAAATAAGCGCACGCTCATCAAAAAGGGACTCATTCAGACGCAGATGTTTGATGAGGACCGTATGGGCTCGCGTAAGGTTAAAACCAAAAAGAAACAGCAGACGGTGGAGGAGCGCATCAAGATTGAGCACGCAGTGGTCACCAGCGAAAACTTCCCCATCAAGGTGCTTTCCGAAAAGCTGGGTATTTCTGCAACCGAAATCACCAAGCGTCTGTTTAAGG
>JAFQWR010000174.1 GCA_017407365.1 Clostridia bacterium | reverse complement strand
TCGGCAAGTTCCTTGCTTGCTCCAACTACCCCACCTGCGACAATACCCGTCATACCGAAGAGGATATATCCGACGTGGTGTGCGAAAAATGCGGTGCAAAAATGATCATCCGCCGCGGCAAATACGGCAAATATCTCGCTTGCCCCAATTATCCCGACTGCAAGAATATCAAATCGATGCGCGAGGATGCCGTCAGCGAGGAGCTTTGCGAAAAGTGCGGCAAGCCCATGCTTTTGCGTGAGGGCCGCTACGGCAAATACCTGCACTGTGCAGAATGTAAAATCAACCGTCCCATCTTCAAAAAGGTGGGCGAATGCCCCAAATGCGGCAAGCCCATTGCTCAGCGCCGCAGTAAGTCGGGCAAAACCTTCTACGGCTGCTCGGGCTACCCGGAATGCGATTTCGTTTCGTGGGACGTTCCCTTCAAAACGCCCTGCCCCAAGTGCGGCGGCTTTGCTGTGCTGAAAAAGCAGGGGAAGGATGAAATCGTCACCTGCACCAAATGCGAATACCGCGCGCGCTTCGTAAGGAAAAATCCTGCGGAGGAGGAGGGTGAGGAATGAGCTCCGTCACCGTTATCGGCGCAGGTCTTGCAGGTGCAGAGGCGGCGCTTACCCTTGCAAACGAGGGAGTAGCCGTAACGCTTATCGAGCAAAAGCCCATCAGGCGCTCCCCTGCACATCATTCCGATCTGTTTGCAGAGGTCGTCTGCTCCAATTCCTTTAAGTCCGATTGCCCCACCACGGCGTCGGGCTTATTAAAATGCGAAATGAAGCGGCTTGGCAGTGCGCTTTTGCCCATTGCCTATTCGGTGCGTGTGCCCGCAGGCGGCTCGCTTGCGGTAGACCGCAATCTGTTTGCCGAGGCCGTAACCGAAAAAATCCGAAGCAATCCCCTCATCACCGTGGTGGAAAAAGAGCAGACGGAGCTGCCCGAAGGTGGCTACACCGTGCTTTGCACGGGGCCGTTGACGGACGGTGCGCTCTATCAGTCGCTCACCCGTCTGACGGGCGGAGATCTGCATTTTTACGATGCCGCCGCGCCCATCGTCACCGCCGAAAGCATCGACTCTGCCTGCTCGTTCAGCGAATCGCGCTACGGCAAGGGCGGCAGTGACGACTATCTGAACTGCCCCATGACCAAGGAGGAATACGAGGCGTTTTACGAGGCTCTCATTTCTGCCGAGGGCGTGGTGATGAAGGAGTTTGAGCGCAGCGAAATCTTCGAGGGCTGTATGCCCATCGAGGTTATGGCAAAGCGCGGCAAGGATACCGTGCGCTTCGGGCCGTTAAAGCCCGTGGGGCTCACCGACCCCCGTACGGGAAGACGTCCGTACGCCGTGGTTCAGCTCCGTAAGGAAAATGAGGAGGGCTCGCTCTACAACCTCGTTGGCTTTCAGACCAACCTGTTGTTTGCCGAGCAAAAGCGTGTGTTCAGCCTGATTCCCGCATTAAAAAATGCGGAGTTTGTAAAATACGGCGTGATGCACCGCAACACCTACCTCAATGCACCCAGGTGCTTAAACCCCGATTTTTCCCTGCAAAAGATGCCGCACGTGTTTGTGGGCGGTCAGCTTTCGGGCGTAGAGGGGTATATGGAATCGGTGCTTACCGGTCTGGTAGCCGCAAGAAATATTTTGAGAATTATGCAGGGAAAGGAGCCCTTCCGCTTCCCCCTGCAAACGATGACGGGTGCGCTGATGCACGCCGTTGCCTGCTCGCCGTTAGAGCATCCTCAGCCCATGAACGCAAACTTCGGCATTCTGCCTGCGCTGGATAATCCGCCCAGAGATAAGGCAAAAAAGAAGGAGCTGTACAGCGAGCGCGCATTGCAGGCGTTAGAGGAATATCTGACGCAGGAAGAGTGAAACCTGTGTGAAAGTTTGCCGTCTGCGGTAGCTTTTGGGGGAAAATCACTTTTCTTTTACGCAAAAACAAGGTATAATACAGCTGTCGCAAGCGGCTTTTTTTGAGGGAAGCCCCGGCAGAAAAGGTGCGGACGCTCCGGTTTTGCAAGCGACGCTGACTATTGATAAAAAGGAGAATCCCGTTTTTTTCGGGAGTTTGTATTATGACATTTAAGGGAACAACCATTTGTGCCGTAAAAAAGGACGGCATAACCGCTGTGGCAGGTGACGGTCAGGTCACCATGTCCGAAAGCGTTATTTTTAAGTCTAACGCAGTTAAGGTGCGCCGCATTTACAGCGATAAGGTGGTCATCGGCTTTGCAGGCTCGGTGGCAGACGCCTTCACGCTTTCGGAGCAGTTTGAGGAGATGCTGCACAAGTATTCCGGCAATTTAGAGCGCAGTGCAGTTGAGCTTGTGCATAGCTGGAGAAGCACGGGCAGAAAAATGGAGGCAATGATGATTGTTGCCGATAAGGATACCCTGCTGATTGTATCTGGCACGGGTGAGGTCATCGAGCCCGAAAGCGGCATCTGCGCCATCGGCAGCGGCGGCAACTACGCATTGGCGGCGGCACGTGCCTTAGCAAACGAAACCAACCTTTCCGCAGAGGAAATTGTGCGCAAGGCGCTCGGCATTGCAGGTGAGCTTTGCGTGTTTACCAACGACCGCATCACGGTCGAAACCGTATAAGGGAGGGCAGCAGTATGGATTTAACCCCCAGACAAATCGTTGCCGAATTAAACCGCTATATCGTCGGTCAGGAGGAAGCCAAAAAGGCGGTGGCGGTAGCTCTTCGCAACCGTTACAGAAGAAGCAGGCTTTCCCCCGCACTCCGCGAGGAAATCACCCCCAAAAACATCATCATGCAGGGCCCCACGGGCGTGGGCAAAACGGAAATTGCCAGAAGGCTTGCAAAGCTTGTTAAGGCGCCCTTTGTCAAGGTAGAGGCAACCAAATACACCGAGGTTGGCTACGTGGGCAGAGATGTGGAATCGATGGTGCGCGACCTCGTGGAAATGAGCGTGCGCCTCGTAAAGGACGAGCAGCTTTCCTCCGTAAAGGAAAAGGCAACCAAGGCGGCAGAGGAGCAGATGGTAAAGATTCTTCTGCCCGACGAAAAGAAAAACAACGCAGATACCCCCGAAAGTATGCTCCGTGAGGAGATTTTATTCAACCTGCGTCAGGGCAAGTACGACAACCGCACGGTAGAAATCACCGTAGACGACATCCCCCGTCCCGTAGAGATGGTGCCCGGCTCCGGTCAGGAAATCGATATTGGCGGTATGTTTGGCGGCCTTTTCCCCAAAAAGCGTAAAAAACGCAAGATGACGGTGAAGGAGGCTTTCCAGGCGGTGCTTTTAGAGGAATCGAATAAGCTCGTGGACCTTGACGCCGTCAACGAAGAGGCTGTGAAGCGTGCCGAGCAGGAGGGTATCATCTTCATCGATGAAATCGACAAAATTGCCGCACGCAGTGGCAGGGGTGGCGGTCCCGACGTCTCGCGCGAGGGCGTGCAAAGGGATATCCTGCCCATCGTAGAGGGCTGCACCGTAAACACCAAATACGGCATGGTGCGCACCGACTTCATTCTGTTTATTGCGGCAGGTGCTTTCCATCTTTCCAAGGTCAGCGACCTTATTCCCGAGCTTCAGGGACGCTTCCCCATCAGCGTCACCTTAGAATCTCTTTCCAAGGAGGATTTTGTAAAAATTCTCTCCCAGCCCGAAAACGCCATCACCAAGCAATACACCGAGCTTCTGGCGGTAGATAACATTCAGCTTACCTTCACGCCCGATGCCTTAGAAGAGATTGCCGAGGTTGCCGTAGAGCAGAACAACACTGCCGAAAACATCGGTGCGCGCCGTCTGCACACCATTATGGAGCAGCTGCTTGCCGATGTTTCCTACAACGCAGGGGGCGACCACCCCATCGTGCCCATCACGGTAGATAAGGCGTACGTAGAGGAGCAGCTCCGCGGCGTTATGAAAAACCGCAATATGAAGCGCTTTATTCTGTAAAGCAATGGAATCAAAACAAAAAGCCGCCATTTTTTGGTGGCTTTTTTATATAGTAAAGGAGTTGGAGCCATATATAACGCTGTAACGGGAATAAAACCCACTACAAATTCGTTTTTTTTGTGATATCAATTGACGAACAAACAAGAAAGTGCTATAATATCCTTGCGACCCAAATTTTATATCTTTACGTGGAAGAAGTATACTTTAGGTGAAGTGTACCTTTTTTCGCATACAAAATTCTTTTTCGTAAGGATATGTATAAATTTGGTGTCGCAGCTAAGCGATAAAGGCACTTTGCAGGTGTCGCTATCGTTTAGAGAGCGACACTTTTTTTTATTCAATTCAAGGAGGAATACCAATGAAAGCAAAGAGAATGAGTCTTGCCTTGCTCGTGCTGTTATGCGTGTTGAGCGTGATACTTGCGGCGTGCGGCAATACTGCTCACACACACGATTTCACCGTGGTGCAAACGGTGGAAGCAACCTGCGAGAATGATGGTTTTGTGTTAACTATCTGCACCTGCGGCGAATCCAAACGGGTAGATATACCCGCTCTTGGGCATGATACCGTCACACACGGTGCAAAGGCACCCACCTGCACTGGAGGCGGCTGGGAAGCGTACGAAGCCTGCTCGCGCTGTGATTACAGCACCTACGAGGAGCTTTCTGCAAACGGACACAGCCT
>JAFQWR010000173.1 GCA_017407365.1 Clostridia bacterium | reverse complement strand
GGATTTTCCGCCCCGACTGCCGCTCCCCTCTCTCCCAAAATACACAGGGCAACCCTCCCCCTCATACGGACGGATTTTCCGCCCCGACTGCCGCTCCCCTCTCTTCCTAAAAAATCACAGCACCCTATCTCATCAGGCAGGCTGATTTTCGGTATCATTTTTTTTCAAGCCTGTTTTTTCATTCAGGCATTCCCTTCTGGCGGACGAAACAGCAACGCAAAAAAAGAGAAAAAAACCGCCCGTTTTTCCCTCTTCTTCCTTCTTTTTTTCCTGCCTTTATGTAGCGGTAAAAAAGGACAGAAAAAAGCCGATAAAGCCTTTTTCAAAATCCACCATGCGCTCTGAGGGCGAAATTTGCCGCTTTTTGCCACAATTCTCCCTTCCCGAACAAGTAGCCATTTTATCCGCGTACGCATTTTTTCAATACCGATATAAACCCAAGAGAGCCCTCTTAGCCTTTTGTGCGCAGGTAAAATTTACCCTCCAAAAACCACCCTCACCGCCGCCCGTTTTCAGCGCACGCACAAAAATATCATTATTTTACGAAGCCGATTTTCCCCCTCTTTCGCCTGTCCCCTCTCTCCTAAGCCCCCCTTTCCGCTTCCTCCGCCTCTTCACCGCCTACCCTTTGCCATCCTACCCTTGCCCCTCCTCTGCTACCGTTTTGCTTCCCTTACCTTACCCCATCCTCTACCACCTTATCTACCCCTAACCTCTTCCGCTTACTCCTCACTCTCCCAACCGCCCTTGCTCCTTCCATTATCGCCTTACCTGCCAATTTCCTCCTTCTTGCTTCGCACAAGCCAAGCAAGGCAGTTTTCCCATTCGGCATACAAAAAATTGCGTCAACCTGTTTAAGGGCGATGCAATCGGATTATATTGTATATGAGTAAGTCCGAAGGACATTCGGCAAAAGGAGTTCTATACATTTATGGCACTTGGTTCAATCATCGGCGCAATCCTTCTGGTTGTCTGCGTCGGCGGCTTTCTTCTTTTTGCAAAGGAGCAAAAAAAGAAGGGCAAATCGAAAACAAAGCTTATCGGCATTACCGTAGGTCTTGTTGCACTTGTTTTACTTGCAATCGTACCCATGAGCTTCCACACGGTTGAAGCGGGTCAGGTTGCCGTGGTAAAAACGCTTGGTAAGGCAACGGGCATCCGCACCGCCGGTACTTATTTTGATTTCTGGCTGTTTAACACCTACGATATTTACGATGCAAAGGTGCAGAATCTGCAAATCAACACGGCGGCATACTCGAAGGACGCCCAGACGATGCAGATTGAAATGATGGTGCAATACCACATCGATTCTACCTCTGCCATCGAAATCGCCAACCAATACGGCGCACTTGACGTTCTGGAAAGCCGAATCCGCGGCGTAGCGGAAAACGGCACAAAATCCATCCTCACCACCTATTCCGCTATGGAAATCATCGAAAAGCGTTCTCCCATCTCCTCGCAGATTGAGGAAACCATCAAGAACGCCATCGACGGCAAATACTACGTGAATATTGCCACCGTGGTTTTAACGAACATCGACTTTACCGACGCCTTTGAAAAGACGGTAGAAGAAAAGATGATTGCAGAGCAGGAAAAGCTGAAGGCGGAATACGAAAAGGAAACGGCTATCGTCAATGCAGAAAAGGAGCTTGAGGTTGCAAAGCTGGAGGCTGAGGCAGCGGCGGCAGAAATCAAGCTGAAATCGATTGAAATTGCACGTATGCTCGGCTTCAACATCTTAGAAACGGAGATCACCAACGAGGAGGGCACGGTAACGGGCGTGGAATACAGCATCGACTTTACCGGTAAAACCCCCGAGGAAATCCGCCTCATCTCTGAATACTTAAAATACGCCGACTACCTTGCAAAATGGAACGGCGAGCTTCCCGGCGTGGTAGTCACCGACGGCAACGCATCCGTCATTCTTCCCACACCCTGACGAAAAACCCAATATACGGCAAAAGCACCGACAGAGCAATTTCTGTCGGTGCTTCTTTATCCCCCCTCTGCCCCCTGCATACAGGGTCTTAAAAGCAAAAAAGAAGCAAGGCTATCTGCCCTGCTTCTCTTTTTTTACTCTCTTATATTTCCTCTTGCCCTTTTACGCAAAGTGCTTATGCAGCTGCGTCGCAGGTGATGCAAACGTTATCCACAAGAAGCTCTACCTGAGCGTTAGGGCCAAAGTTTGCAAGACGGAAGAAGATGGTGCTTTCGGTATCCTGACCTGCAACAAAGGTGATGGAAACACGGTATACGTCGCCAACCTTTGCAAAGTGGCTGATATACTGGCTGTGCACAGCGCCTGCCGCCTCGAGGTCTGCAACAGCAGCCTCAGATTCGCTCGTGTACTTCATATCGCAAGCGAAGGTGTAGGTGTTGCCCTTCTTTAACTTGATGCCGTAAATCAGCATACAGCCGCGGTCGTTGGAGTTGGAGTAGTTGAGGTAGTAGGTTGCACCCGAAATGCCGCTTTCACGGATACCCCAATCGGTGGTGGTGCCGTAGTAGCCGTCGAAGCTGCCGTCACCCTTTACGATGTCAGAGAAGTTTTCCTTATAGCTTGCGCCCGCCACGGTGAGGTCCTTCACCGAGCCGCTTTCGTCGATGTCGCCGACGTTGCAGGTGATGCAAACGTTATCCACTACCATCTTGACTGCCGCATTGGGACCGAAGTTTGCAAGACGGAAGAAGATGGTGCCGTTGGAATCCTGACCGGCAACAAAGGTTACCTCTACCTTGTAAACGCCCTCTACAACCTTAAAGTGGCTGAGATACTGGCTGTGTACGCCGCCTGCCGCCTCTACGTCTACCACTGCCGCGGTGGAGGTGCTGCCGTACTTCATATCGCAGGCGAAGGTATAGCTGTTGCCCTTCTTTAAGGTGATGCCGTAAATCAGCATACAGCCGCGGTCGTTGGAGTTGGTGTAGTTGATGTAGTAGGAGGAGCCTGCAATTGCATCCTCGGTGGTGATACCCCAATCGGAGGTGGTGCCGTAAAAGCCGTCGAAGTTGCCGTCGCCCTTTACGATGTCGCTAAAGTTTTCCTTATAGAATGCGCCAACCTCGCTTAGATCCTTCACCGAGCCCGTTTCATCGATGTCGGTGAGCTTGCTCTCCTCGTTGCCTGCACGGGTAACCGCTACGGTGAGGTTATCGATGAGGTAGACGATTTCTGCCGTCTGCTCTGCGGGACGGGGGCAGTAAATTAAGATACGCGCATCGTTTTCGTTCATGCCTTCTAGGGTGTTGAAGGAAATTTCCACCGTATAAACACCGTCCTCGCAAGCACAGTTATTTACGAGCGTGCTTGCCCACACGTTGCCGTACTGAACCTCTACGCCGATTTCAGCGGGCACGGTCTGCGAAAGCACCTTGAATGCAAAGGTTACCTTGTAGCCGTAGTTTGCTTTCAGCTTCAAGCCGTCCACGATAACGGCAGAGCGGCCCTCTCCCGAATATTTTACATAGAGCGCGTTGCCGTCGATGGCGCCCTCGCCCGAGTAGTTGCGGTTGAATTCCTGGTTGTTGCCCCATGCGCAGTCGTAAACGATGCCCTCGGGGATTTCTGCAAAGTTTTCTACGTACTTATCGCCCACTGCGGAAAGAGCAGTGGTGGAGCCCGTTTCGGGGTATACGTCCACGGGAGGCAGCTGGGTGAGCTCTAACACGAAGTTATCCACCACGTACTGAACCTGACCCTCGAAGTGACGGGGTGCATAAATCAGCATACGTGCGTCAGCCGAAAGGGGCTTGGGCAGGCTGAAGTTGTAGGAGCAATGATATACGCCGTTTTCGTTGGGGAATTCGGAAATCCATCTGCTCGTCCAGATGTTTGCAAACTGAATTTCCACGCCCAGCTCGTCGATGGTGCTTGCGCCGAAGCTCTTGAAATCGAAGCTTACGGTGTAGGAACAGCCTGCGGTAAGTCCGAGGTTGCCCATAATGATTACCGAGCGGTCGGGCTCGCCGTAGGTTACGTAGAAGCCGTAGCCGTTGATGGCGCTTGAATCGCACTTGATGGCAAAGCTCTGCTCGTTGCCGTAGCCGATTTCGTAAGCCATGCCCTCGTTTGCCTCGGCAAAGTTTTCGATAAACTTATCGCCTACGTTTTTGGGCGTACGCATACTGCCCTCTTCGCTCAGCTCCTCTGCCGTAGCCGCAAAGCGGAGTGCTACGGTAGCCTCGCACATATCGTATGCAACAGTAAAGGTGCTTTCGCCTGCCTGAACGCTACCCGTTAAGGTGTACGCTTCAGTAACCTCAGAGGTGCCGTCGTTTTTGATGGCGGTGACGGTAAGCAGTGCGCGGATTTCCTCTATAGACGCCATCACGTCGAGGTTGCCCTCTGCTGCTGCAACCTCGATTGCAGTGGTGTAAACGCCCTCTACACGGGTAGAGAAGGTAGCCGTTTTTCCTGCCGCAGAAACGGTGAAGGCGGTGTTGCCCTCTGCCATTTCGCCCGTTAAGGTGTAGTTCTGGGTAACCTCAGAGGTGCCGTTGTTGTAGAATACGGTAACGGTGAGATATTCCTTTAACGCTTCGATTGCGGTAGAGGTGTAAATCACGTTTTCGCCCTTGTCGAACTCAGCCTCGATGTAGGCTGCTGCAACCTCGGTTACGTTTACCGTAAAGGTAGCGGTCTTATCCATATAGGTCACGGTAACGGTAGCCTCGCCTGCGGTCAGCTCACCCGTTAAGGTGTATTCGGTAACAGCCTCACTCGTGCCGTCCGAATAGCTTGCCGTAACGGTGAGAGCTTCTTTTAAGCTATCTACCGTATCGGAGGTGTAAACCGCCCTCTCCCCCTGCTCGAAGGTGCAGGAGATGTCGGTGAGTGTGGGCTTGTCGGCGGGAATGACGCACGCAAATGCGCTCAAAGCCACAAGAACACACAAAAGTGCCAATGCTATTTTTTTCATCAAGATATCCTCCTATCTTAATTTTAATTTAACTTGGTTAAGGTGATTGCGATATTGTCAATCGCATAGCACACAGCGCCGCCGCTTGGTAAATTCTGCGCATAGATAAGAAGGGGCGTATCCGCAGGAACCTCTGCAGGGGTAATAAAGGTGAGCGTTACGCTTACCACACCGTTTTCATCCTGCGTGAAGCTGCTTAATCTTGCAGAAACAAACACGTTGATGTATTGCAGCTCCATACAGATTTCCTCAGGCTTCACCTCAGAGATTGCCTTGTACGAAAAGCTTAAGGTGTAGGTTGCATTGGGCGCATACGTAAGCCCCTTGATGATTGCCGCAGGGCGGTTTGCCGCGTCGGAATAGTTCATAAGAAGCGCCTTGCCGTCGAAGGTGTTTTCCGTTGCGGCGATGTCCCAGCCGGTCAGCGAGCCCCAGCTTGCATCGTAAGTGACGCCGCTGTTTGCCGTGCCGAAGTTTTCCTTAAAGGTGTCACCCACAGCGGTGAGGGCGTTTTTGGTGCCCTCCTCGCTGAACGTTTCCTTGCCATCTACCACGGTCTGCGCGCTCACCGCCCTGATTTCGAGGTTATCGAGCGCAAAGGAAACCTGCTCGTTTACGCCTGCCACGTTATCCAGATAGAAGATGGGGCGTGCCGACATATCAAACTGACTGAGCGTGGTAAATTGCAGTGTTACGCTGTATACGCCGTTGCTTTCGGGACAATCGCTTAAATTTACAAACACTGCGGGGAGTCCGCCGTACTGGAACTCGAAGCCTGCACGTGTAGGCTTCACGTCCGAAAGAATTTTAAGGTCGTATTTTACCTCGTAGGTGGTGACGGGAGCAAAGCTAAGGCCTGCAATGATCATTGTGGGGCGATTTGCCGCATCCGAGTAGTTGATGAATGCGGAATATCCTGCAATGGAAAGAGCGTTTGCCTCTAAGGATTTCGAGGTCAGCGAGCCCCATGCGGCGTCAAACTGCACGCCGAATGCCATTTCCGCAAAGTTTTCACGGTAGAAATCACCCACGCTCTTCAGCTTGGTGGTGGAGCCCGTTTCGTCAAAGTCTTCCTCCACGGGAATCTTCTGCTCGCCGGGCAGAGGCTCTGCCGCATAGCCTGCCACAAAGCCGCCCTCTGCACCTGCCGCGCCGTTGTTTTTCACCTTGACCTCTGCGCCTACGTACCAGCCTGCGTACTTACTCAGCATAGCAGGGGTCAGCGTGATTTCCTTATCGGTCACACCAAGGCTCGTTTTGCCAAGGCCCTTACGGTCGAGTGCCGCCACCCAGTTGTATTCCACGCCCGTCTGACGGTCGTTTTCGTTGTCAAAATAGGTGTAGGCTACGCTGTACGAGGGGCTTTCGCCCGAAACGGTTACGCTGGATGCATAGGGAGAGGCGTCCAGCCTGGTGAGTGCAATTTCACCCAGAGCGACCTTGTCACCGGGGGCACCCTGCTCTACCAGAAGCGCAAAGTATGCGTTGCTGCTGAGTGCGGTAAACTCGTGCTCTCTTGTGACAATTGTGCCCGAGGTGGTGCCCGACATACTGAACATTTCGCGCACGCCCTCGTGGTTGACGAGCTGACAGAAGTGGAATGCCTTACGGGTGGTAAGAATTTTTAAGGTTACACGCACCTTATAGCGTGCGCCCTGAATCAGGGGAGAGCCCTTCAGATAGATGAAGTCGTTGTCGCCGCCAACCTCATTGCTGACCATAACAACGGAGCGCTTGCCGGCAAAAACCTGCTCCTCCTCCGTTTCTCCCCAATAGAAGGTGGCGCTGTTTGCAATGGGGTAGTACGCCATTTCGTAGAGGCTTTCTGCCGAGAAATCCTCTACCACCTCGTCACCGACCTCCAATCTCTTCATACGGTCCGTATGGTTTTGCCAATCGGTATCAGTGGGAGTTACGCTTCCCAACGAGCCGCTGCCCTGCGGCTCACCGTAAAGGAAGCTGTCGTCTAACAGGTTATCTGCAATCTGCTCGTGCGTGAGGTCGCCCTGCGGGGGAGTGGGATCGTCGGGAGTATTGGGGTCATCGCCCGGGCCTACGGGAGGCTTGGGCTGATTGCAGGCAAAGCAACCAAAAAGCAGCAGCACCGAAAGAAGTAATGCAAATATTTTCTTCATACAGCACCTCATACAAATCTGAATTTAGACATACGCAAGGGTACGTACTTGTTGCTTTCAACGGGATGCGTTGCGGTGGAAGCCTGTGCACGCAAGCGGTCGGTAGCAATATCACTGAATACAAAGGTAAGAGCAAGCTCTGCGCCCTCTTCCCTTGCCGCAAGCAGGTTTTCGGTCATAGCCCAGGGAATGAAGCCCTCACCGAAGTAGCCACGCTCGTCGGGCTTGATTTTAATCTTTGTAACGGGCTTATTGGCGCTGGTTAAAACGTCCTCGCCGGTGCGGTCAACGATAATTCTGCCGCCGCCCTGCTCATCCGATACCATGGCGTATTGCAGGCAGGTATAGTCGCTATCCACCTTCACCGCAGACATCGGGTTTTTAGAGGAGGTATTGGTGGAAAGGAAGACCTCTACGTAGTCTACCGTAAACCATTCGGTATTCAGCCAGATCATCTCGTCATCCAATACGTCAAATGCGAAGTAAATGCCCTCGTCGGTGTAGCCAACCTTGAGGTAGTTGACGTTGAAATGCTCCTTACGGGCAAGGTCGTTTGTAACGTCGCCGCCCTGAACGTCAGAAATTGCCTGCATCTCAATTTCCGTACCGCCCGTCCAATCCGAAAGATTGCCGTCTACGGTTACGTCAAAGCCGATTCTGCCCACCTCGTAGGTTACCGCAGGTGCCGAAACGATAACGGAGCTATCCATATAACCGGTGTTGCCCGAAATATGCGTAGCGTCCTCTAACGTGCCGCTTGCATCCATAAAGATACCCTTGAAGGAGTCGTTTGCACTGTTGATATTGTGGTTGTTTTCCACGGTGACGTTGGTGGTGTTGATCAGCGCAACCGCACAGTTATACTGCCCCTGATTGTTGCTGTCTAACGCCATATTATAAAACAGGTTGTTTCTGATGACGGAATCCTTAAAATTGCTCAGGTACATAGCACCCCTTGCGGTATTTGCAAAGAAGTTGTTTTCGATCGTCCAGTCAGAGTACACATAAACGTCGCCTGCGGGCCACTGGCTGAACACGTACGCCGTTGCGTGAATGTCGCCGTCTAAGCCGTGCAACGAGTTGTTGTTGATGAACTTGCAGTTTTTGATGACGTTGTTGCGGGAGGGAAGCGACTCGTTGAAGCCGCCTGCTACCGTGTAAATCATAATTGAGCCGTGGCAGATGTTCACGAATGCGCAGTTGGAGATTTCGGAATCACGGAACTGCACGATGATGCCGCGGTTGCGCTTGTTGCGGAAGATACAGTTCGAGATTTTTACCTTAGCGGTACGGGTTGCATCGCAGAAAATCTCGTCACCCGTAAACTCAAAGCTGTCGTCACCCGTGTAGGTGGCGGTATACTTGCCGTTTGCCACACGCTCAATGGAGGTGATTTTGAGGTTGCCCACGTATTCAAAGGTGATTTTGTTGTAAATTTCAATTTCGTCACCCTCTCTTGGGGGGAAGTCTGCCGTGATGGAGTTGATGGCAAGCGTTTTTTCCGACTTGTTGATGGAGGTCAGACCCATATAGATGCCGCAGATGTTGATGCAGTCGTCGTGGGAGTTTTCCATCAGCGAGTTGGTGATTCTGATATCGCCAAAGCACTCGTTGGTGTGAATGCCGTCACTCGTGCCCGTATACAGGCGGTCGGTGCCGGGGCGGCGCTCGATGTCAAAGCGGTTGAAATACAGGTTCTCGCTGTATTTGCCCTCTACCACGAAGCCCGCAGAGGACCAGCTGTCCACGTCCTCAAAATACACGTTTTTGCTGTTTCTGATACCGATGGATTCAAAATCGTAGCTGTAATGCGCAAGCACCACGGGGGTATCCTTGGGCACAAAGTTGATTGCCTTGGTGAAGGTTAAGGTAACCGTCTGACCGTCTACGTAAACGCTCTGAATATCGCTCTCGTACAGCAGGTTTGCGTTGGCGCGCACCGAGCCATCGGCAGAATATTCCAGATACTGACGGATAATCACGTATTCGTCGATGGGGTAGCCGCTGTTTACACGCACCTTAACCGTGCGCTTTTCGGTATCACAGCTTACCACCTTTGCCATCGAGTAGGGCGTTCTGCTCCAATCGATGTTCACACCCTGCATACGGATATCCTCCGATTCGTGAATCCACAGGGTGTTCATTTCGCCGTGCAGGTAAAGGGTGGTATCCTGCCCCTCAATCTGAATGTTCTTTGCGTTGTAAATCGCAATTGCAACACGCCCCTCAACGGGGTTGCCGCCCTCGATAAAATCGAGATTGCCACCCGGCAGCTTGATTTTTTTGACGTCCTCCCCGGGCAGGCTCTTTGCGTATTCAATTGCCATCTGCACGGGCACGATGTCATTTTTGCCGTCTGAGCCCATAGCAGAATAGGTAACGCCGTTGTAGGTAAAGTGCGTAACGTCAATTACGTGGTCTGCATCTTCGTCACTCACGCAGGGATACAGGCATTCGTTTAAGAATTTTTCCCTATCCACACCCACAACGGAGGCGTCCTTTAAGCCACTACCGCTCATAGCTTGCGCCGAAGCAAAGGGAGAGGCCGCAAGCGCCTCGGCAAGCTCCTCTGCTCCCCTTTCGCCAAGTTCTGCCGCAGGCAGGCACCAGACGGCAAGAAGCAGAAAAATCAATGCCGAAATAACAGTGATTCTTTTTCCTTTCATGGTTTCCTCCATTCATTATTTATTGAAAGGTACGGTCGTATGCCTGCTGATACAGAGCAACCAGACGGTCTACCTTTAATCCCTTTAAGGTTTTTAAGTGATCTGCCCAATCCGCATGGATATCTGCGCCGTTTGCGCCCTTGATGCAGTTGATTTCAAACGTTTGCATATAGTCATCCAGACTGCGCTCGATGTTTGCAATTTCCAGCAGCTCTGCCTCGGTGAATACCACAGACGCAGGGAAGGGCTCGGTAAAATACTGTGCGTAATTTTCGGAATCTGCATTCAGCTGCTCGGTTAAGGGCTCGCTCTGCTTGTATACAAACTCCTTGTTCCAGTAGAAGCTTGCGCCCGTGCCCACGTTGGGAGAGAAGGTGCCGCGGAAAAGCTCTACGTTGGTGGCATCCTCGGGCAGGAGCTGTACCCACTTGGTCTGCGTTTCGTCCGTCCATTCCCAATGCGTGCCCTCTACGCCCGCAATCAAAAGCTTCTGTGCGTATTCGCTGTAACACCAATCCAGAAAGCGGATAATTTCCTTATAGTAAGGGGTGCTTGCAGGGATGACTGCGGTGGTTGCCGTTACCTCGGGGTAGCCGAGCCAGACCTTATTGGTGTTGTTGATACCTGCGTAGCCGCCCGACGTAAGAGGCCCGATTGCCGCATAATCTGCCGCACGGGAGGCGCCCACCACCAAAAAGTCTGCCGCATAGTCGAACGAGCCAAGATTGCCTGCCTCGCCCTTTTCAATCAGCTTGTTCTGGGTGGTTTCAAAAACGTCCTTATCCAAAAGCCCCTCTTTATACAGCTCATTCATATACGTGAGGTACGCCTTATACTCGTTTTCGCCCGGCACATACACGACCTTTTGGGAGCCGTCGTGCTTCACCTCGATGCCCGTGCCCACGTAGCCGAAGGCGCTCATCACAAAGTTACGGGTGTTTTTCAGCTTCTCACTGCCCAGCGCACGGAATTCCCCACGCTTCGAGATGGGTACCACGCCACGCATGGCAATCAGAGCGTCCTTATACTCAGAAAGCGTGGTGGGAAGGCTCGTGATGCCTGCCTCAGCAAGCAGAGAGGTGTTGATATACTGCTTTACCGTGAGGTCACGCGCAACGTTTTTCACCGTGCCAAAGCTGTAAATATGCCCGTCATTCAGCGTGGAAGCCGTTTTTAAGGCGGGGTATTGCTTCATCAGGGCGGAATAGTTGGGCGCATACTCCTCTAATAAGCCGTCGAGGGGGCGCAGCATTCCGTCACGGGAGAGCTGAATCTGCTCGGAAACCTCGTTGCCAAACAAAAAGAGGTCGGGCATATCTGCCTCGTTACTCTCCCACGCAAGCACACGCTTTTCCTCCAAAGCGTCTACGGGCGCCTCCACAAACTCAAATCTGAGATTGGTGATGCGCGATGCCTCGGTAAAAAAGGCCATTTTGGAGTACGAGGTATGCAGAGCGTGCTTGGGCACAAAAACCTTAATGGTAATCGGCTCCTTTACAATCTGCGGATTCGTGACGTCCGAAATAAAGTTTTCGGGGTCGTACTTCTTGGTTTCGCCACAGCCGCCAAGCACCGCCGCCAGGCAGAGCAGAGCCACGAGCACAACCGAAAGAATTCTTTTCTTCATAAAAAACCTCCTAAATATTCAACAGTTATTTTACAGGCAAGCCTGTATTGTAAACGTAAAAGCAGATTCGCTTTGGATGCTTCCCCCATTTTACGCAATAAAGCCCAACCAAACGGAAGCCCAAAGCAAAATATTACCACCGCCTTTCAGCAAAGGGTAAGCACCTTACCACGCTTTATGCACTGTAAAACGGCTTAGATGCAAGTCAGGCGAGAAAAACGAAAGCCCCACCAAAGCATGACGCAGTATATAAGCCCGAATCGGCACTTTCTACACTTAACGCACTGTAAAACGGCTCAAATGCGAGCAGAACGAGGCAACCGCGGATTCCCCAAGGGCAAATACCCCTGCACATGGTTAACAAGGCTATGCGAAGTATTTCAGCCTGAGCAAGCGCCTTACCACGCTTTACGCACTGTAAAACGGCTCAAATGCGAGCAGAACGAGGCAACCGCGGATTCCCCAAGGGCGCGTACTCCTTGTACGTAACCGACGGGGAAACGCAAGGTTAACAAAGTTATGCGAAGTATTTCAGCCGTTTTACCTTAGCCTTTCAAGCTACCTACCATAAGCCCCCTCTCAAAATACTTTGACAGGAAGGGATAGATACAGAGAATCGGAGCCATGGCAACCACGATAACGGCGTATTGCATTGCCTCTGCCTGCTTGGCAAGCTCGGTGCCGGAGGTCGAGGTGTTGCCCGTGGATAAGCCGCCCGATTTGGTTTGACTGAACAGTCTGCGCAGAACAATCTGAATGGGCTCTCTTGCCTCGTCTTGCAGGTAGATGAGCGCATTATAGTAGGAATTCCAATAGCCAACGGCGTAGAACAGCACCATAATGGCAATCATCGGCTTACACAGCGGCAGAATGATGACAAGGAACAGACGGAAGTTGCTGCAACCGTCTATCATTGCCGCCTCCTGCAACTCGTAGGGAATGGATGACTGCATATAGGTGCGCACGATGATCATATTGTATACGCTGAGCGCACCGGGCAGAATGACACCCAGCATACGGTTGTAAAGCCCCAGGCTTTTTACCACCAGGAAGGTGGGAATAAGACCGCCGTTGAAGAACATCGTAATGACGAAAAGCGTCATAAAGAGCCCTCTGCCCTTTAAGTCTTTGCGAGAGAGGGGGTATGCCGCTAAAAACGTGAGCGTCATAGAAATCAGCGTGCCGAAGAAGGTGTAGATGATGGTGTTTTTGAAGCCGTTTAAGATGGCGTAATCGTCGTAGGTGATTACCTGCTTGTAGGTTGCAAGGGTAAAGCCCTTGGGAATCAGGCGCACCTCACCGAAATACACGAGGTCGGGCGAGGAAAAGGAGTTTGCTAAAATAAAGATTAAGGGGATGACTACGATTGCGCAAACGGCAATCATAATCAGGTAGTTGACAATATCAAATATACGGTCGTAGCGTCCTTTGATCATACCGCACCTCCTTTACCACAGGCTCGTTTCGCTGACACGCTTCGAAAGGAAGTTTGCCGCAATGAGCAGGATAATATTGATGAAGGAGTTGAAAAGCCCCACCGCAGTTGCCATAGAAAACTGCTTTAAGGTGGATTTCAACGAAATTTCGTACACGTAGGTGGCAATGATTTTTGCCGCAGGCTTGTTTTGCTCGTTCATCAGCAGCCAGGATTTTTCAAAGCCTATGCTCATCAGATTGCCCACCGACATAATAAACTGAATGGTTGCCACGGGGAGTATCGAGGGGAAATTGATGTGGATGATACGCTGAAAGCGGTTTGCCCCATCGATGATTGCCGCCTCGTGCAGGGCGGGATCTACATTAGAGAGGGTGCCCACGTAAATGATGGACCACCAGCCAAGCCCCTGCCACAGACCCGAAAGCACGTACACGTGGTAGTAGGCGGAGGTGCTGTACATATACTGCGTGCGCTCTGCGCCAAGTGCCTGAAAGAGCTGCGCAAGCATACCCGTATCTGCATCAAGGAAGGAATAGCACATCGAGCATACGATAACGCCCGAAATAAAGTAGGGCGCATAGGTCACCGTTTGCACCACACGCTTTGCCGCCTTATTGGGCACCTCAAACAGCAGAAGCCCGAACACAATGGGAACGATTGTGTATAAAATCAGGCTGTATATGCTGACGATGAGGGTGTTTTTTACAAGCACCCAGAAGTCGGGCTGCTCGAAAAATGCGGCAAAATGCTTAAAGCCCACCCACGGGCTTGCCCAGATGCCTCTGCCTGCGGAATAATCCTTAAAGGCAATGATGACGCCGTACATGGGCGCATAATGAAAAATCAGAACGTACGCAACGGGAAGCAGAAGCATCAGATACAAATCGAGATTGGTATACCAACGCTTTTTGTTTCTGCGAGGCGTGCGGGCAACGGTTTTTGCCGCATTCTCTACGGCAGACTCTTTTTTAGCGCCTGCGCCCTCCTCTGCCATTGCCGCTGTTTTTTGCTCGTTTACTTGCACACACTCACCTCCCGTATGATTTTCAGTCTGAAATTTTCAGCCGTCTCCCTGCCAAAGCGCACGGTAACGGGCAGGGGAATCAGCTCTGCCCCCTCTCTTTTCCGCACAAAGGGTGCGGCTGAAAGCATTGCCTCTCTGCCCTCGCCCATCGGCTCGCCAAGAACCAGAAGCCCCTCTTCAAGCACCGCCTTGCCCTCGAAGATGCGCTCGCGGATTGCGGCGGAATAGTTGATTTCCACCGTGCTTTCGCCCTTTGCAGGCGTCCACTCGTAAAAGCTTCCCCTTCGGGTTGCGCCCACGTCTGCCGAAAAGCATACGCGGTCGTACGGCAGAAATACCTTCAACGTACGCCTTCCGTCGGATACGGTACGAACGGTGATTTTGCCCGCGAAGGGGTAATCTCCCTCTATGCAAAGAGAGAGCGCACCGCCAAAAAATTCCTCGTTGCAGGGCAGGGGCATCATAATACGAAGTGTTTTGCCCTTTTCGCTGTAAGAAAAATCCTGCATTTCGGCAAGCCCCTCTGCTCCGCGCATACTGCAACACCAGAAGGCATCGTATGCGCCACGGTCGATAAACAGCTCGGGGATATCCTTTGAGGCACAGCTGTCACAGCCAAAGCCGCCGTTTTCTCTCTCTGCAAAGAACAGAGCGTTGCACATAATCTTGCAGGCAAGCACCGCCTGCGCTTCGTTTTTGGAAATGGAAAACAACTGCTTTGCCACCATGAAGCTATCTACAATGGCACAGGGCTCCGTCCATAAGGGGCGGTTGAACCAATTGTAATTGGCGTAGGTTGCGGTGATGCCGCAGGATAAATACAGGCTCCACAGCTTTTCGGCAAGCGATAGAAGGAAGGGATTTTCTGTAAGCGCATACATCTTCAACAGCCCCCGTGTTGCCGTGAGGGTGGCGTGCGTCTGATAGCCGCAGGCTACCACGTCGACGGCATTCAGCTTTTGCGCCATTTCCATAAACAGCGCGTAAAGCTCCTCTGAGGGGCAGATTTCGTAGGCGTGCGCCAGACCGTCTAACGAAATGAACATACAGCCCACGTCGCTCGAAAGCCGCCAGCCGTCTGCCTGACGCAGAATACAGCCCTCCTTGCCGCCCACGTTCGTTGGGTCTATGGAAAGGGGATACGCCTTTAAGCCCTCAGAAACAGGCAGGTACAGGTGCTTTACCGTTTTTTCAATCAGCTCCCTTGCCCACGCACCTTTTTCGGTGAGGTAATACAAGCAGAGCGCACGCAGATACCAGCTGTTGCCTGCAAGCTGCTGCTCGTTGATGTTGCCCACGTCAACTCTTTCGCCAAAGTAGCCGTCCTCATTCAGCATGGAAGGGAGCTTAGCAAGCATTTCCTCTAAGTACATCGGCTTTTTGCCCGTGAGGCGCCATTGCCAGACCTCGGCAAGAAGCGCTCTGCCCGGCCAATCTCCCGGCCATCCGTAGTTTTTGTTGAGAGCAAGCTCGTCCGGCGCGTAGAAGCCATCCTCCAGCTTTTTTACGTTTGCCGAAATCGCCTGATATAATACGCTGTTTTTCACAAGTGATTCTCCTAAAGCTTTTTTGCGTTTCTTTCAACCGTTTTCCCCTGCGCCTTTTTCGTCAACCGTCTGCACGCTCACAGCGGGTGAGCCTTCCCTTTTCGGCATACAGAGCAAAGCGTCCCATCGGGGTGGAAACGGTTGCCCGTGCCGTTATGCTTGCAATATGCGGTGTAAAGAGCACGCCGTCCTCTGCCGTAAATCCGTAGTAGCCAAATACCGCACGGTATAAAAGCACCGCCGCGGCAGAGGCAAAGCCGTGGTTGCAGCTTGCCTCGGGCTGATCGTGTTCCCACAGCGTGCCCGTTTGCTGTGCCATACCGTAGAAATACTGCACGCTTTCATCAAGCACACGCCCGTGCTCGCCCTGCTCCGTCAGCCAGAAGAGGCGCAGATAGTTGCCGATAAAGGCGTTGCTCTTGCCAACCGCCTTATGCGCACCCTCACGGCGAAAGGGTCCAAGCTCCTCTTTTACTCGCCTTTGGAACGCTTCATCCGTTTGGATGCCGCAAAAGAGAGCGTAGTACTGACAGGTTTCGCTGATATGCCCAAGGCGCATCAGCGCGCCCTCTTTATCTCTCACGGCGTTATCCTCAAAGAAGGTGCCGTTATACGATTGCTCCCTGATCACCCGTTTCATTTGCGCCGCCTCAGCCTGCCATGCGGCAACGCCATACGCCTCGCCCAGCAGATTGAGCATCATGGCGTACAGCATATTGGAGGGATAGTTTACGCCCTTGACGTATTCCTCGCTGTTTGCAATGCTCCACTCCACAAAAATCCAGCTTTGCAGATTTTCCAGCAGTCCGTCGCTGTTTTTTAAGGTGTTGAAGTAGGCAATCAGCCCCTCTGCCTTGCCCCGTGCGGCATTCAGCATTTCTCGGTCGCCCGTGCGACGGGTGTAGGCGCACAGCTCTATAAAATACCACATTGCCCAGTTGGGAATGAATACGCCGTCGGGGTGCTCACTCGGGAAGCACATGGGCAACATTCCCTCGGGCAGCTCGGGGGTTTTGGCAAGCAGAAAGTTCTGTAAAAAATCACGCTCTACCGCATTTCCGCCCGTAAACAGCTGCTCTGCCTGAGAGGTAAAGAAGCTGTCGCACAGCCAGCCTGCACGCTCTCTGCCGGGGCAATCCATAAAAATATCCAGCGCATTCTGGCAGAAGGTGGATTTTGCCGCCTGCATCACAGCGGAAAGAGCCTCGCTTTCGCAGGTGAAATCTACGGTACCGTGGCGATTATGCGCAAGAAGCATCTGCACCTCTTCCACCGTAACCGTTTCGTCGTGCAGCAGCTGCAAATAGCGCAGGTCGTATACGTCCAGTGTTTCCAGCTCGTAGGTGCCTTGCTCCTGCAAATCCCATGCGGCGCAGTCGAAGCAGGCATTGCGATCGATTTTCAGCACGTCACCCTGCTTGATATCAAGCTGTGACCACCCCACGGTGAGCCTGCCACAGCCCCTTACTCTGATTTTCAGCGAGCCCGTTACAATAGCTCCCGCATCGTACAGCTCGCTTATTTTATTGCCGCCCTCTGCTTTTTGGAAGGCGTAAAATTCACGGGGGATGTCCCACACAACCTCTTCCCTTTTGAAGCCGCCCCTTAAGCCCTCCTGCACGGAGCCGTACCACCACGCATCGGGGCGAATGCCCGGCGAGAAAACGCCGACCTCCTCCCTCGCCTTGCCAAGCGAATGAACAGCAAGCGAGCTTCTGTCCTCGCTTTCCGCAAGCAGCACGGGCGCAGGCACCTCTTCGGTTGCCTCCGGCTCACGGCAGATATTTCCGAGCCATAGCGCGCTTAAAGAGTGCGTCAGACGGTAGCCCTCTACAAACGGGCGCTGACAGGAAAAGCGGTCTGTTTCTCTCACTCTTTCACCGAGCGCATAGCAGACAAAATCCTCAGAGGAAAACCTCCCTTTTCTGCCCTCTGCCTCAGCCGCAAAGTATGCCCATCCGCGGTCGGTCTGATAGCAATCGATGCCAAAGCCGCACACCACCACCGTAAGCACGGAGCAGCCGCCCAGGCTATAACGCACAGGACGTGCGTAGCCTGATGCAGTACGGTTGGGGCCGTAGCCGATTCTCTTTCCGTCGGCGTACACGGCGTATACGTCAGCCGCCGCAAGCACAAGAGAGGAAAGCCCCTCTGTCTTTAACTGAAACACCGCCGTTTCGTTTCTTTTGCCACCGTTTTTCAGCCAGATAAATTGCATAATTCACCCTCTCCTTTTCTACCTTTATTTTAATTCATCAGCGTGCATTTGTAAATGGAAAAATATTGCCCGAACCTAAAAAAATTTGACTTTATGAATCGGATGGTGTAAAATGGATATAAGCAGAGATTTTTGCCCTGCCAATAAGCCCTCAAAAAGGAGTATTTATGATAGACCAGGACCGCACGGAAAAGATCACACTGAGCACCACCACGCCCGAGGATGCCTTTTTCTTTTTTTACACCAACAATTCGGAAACGCACGATATTTTTACACTGGAATGCGGCATGGAGCGTTGCGACAGCAACAAGCCCACCTTAAAGCGGTGCTACAACTATTTTGCCCTGCACTACGTGGTCAGCGGCGAGGGCTTTTATAAAATCCGCAATCAGGTGTACCGCATCACCGAAAACCACGTGTTTGCCTTTTTCCCCGGAGAGAAGATAGAGTATTACCCCAATCCGCAAAACCCCTGGGAATATAAGTGGGTGAACTTTATGGGCGTGAAGGCAAAATACTTTTTTGAGCGTGCGCTGTTTTCGCCCGATAACCCCGTGTACTGCTGTAATGACCCTGCCATAGGGCAGGGCTTTTCTAAGCTGATTGAGGCAAACTCCGAATCTACCCGTGACATTCTGACGGTGGCGTATCTCTACGAGATTTTTGCCAAAATCATCAGCGAGCGGCAGACCTTTGTGGTGGGGCTGAACACCCTGCAGGAGGACTATCTTTCTGCCTCGCTCACCTTCATCGAGCAAAACTACCACAACCCCGACCTCTCGCTCCCCATGCTGGCAAAGCACTTAGGCTTGAACCCCTCGTACCTCAGTCGCCTGTTCAAGGAGGAGGCAGGTCTGCCCTTTGTGCAGTACGTTCTGCGCTACCGCATACAGAAATCGCTCGACTATCTGGTGAAGGCAAGCTACACCAACAAGGAGATTGCCTACTCCATCGGCTTTTCCGACCCCTTCTACTTTTCGAAGAAGTTTAAGGAGATGACAAATATGTCCCCTGCCGAGTACCGTAAAAAGGTACGCAAGACAAACGAGGCGAGCGTGTAAGGCTTTTTCTCCTTTTTCCACGCAGAAAAAAATCGATTGCTCCGAAAGGAGGGAGAGAACGGGTAGTGCCGCTTTCCGTTTTTACCAAAGCGTTTCTTCTGACACAAAGCACACCAAAAATTTTTTGAGCACAGCACCCGAAGGAGAGCAGAAGGAAGAGAGAGTGCCTCTATCATTTTTTTACGAAAATAAAAATTGGCAAAGCTGTCCCTTGCCTCTGCCCTTACGGCACCCACCCGAGAGCGGCTGTTTTTTCCAAATTTCCGACAAAAAAAGCCCCTTGTATTCGCAGATGAAAACCCTGCTGAAATCAAGGGGATTTTTTCCATTTTAGGCGTTTTATAAAACCGCTATGCTTTTTAAGGGCGAAATTTGCCCCGTTTTTGAAAAATAACCGCCCGATAAACAAGTAGCCACGCCGCTGTTGCACGCAATTTTACAACTGCCAGGTTGCGCAGAGCGAGAATTTTACAAAAGCAAAAGGAGGGTAAAAACACCCTCCCTTTTTTGCGCATTGTTTTTTATGAAATTTTTCCAACGGCAAAAATATCATTATTTTACGGAGCGATTTTTGCCCCTTGCCGCCCTGTTTTTTAACCGCCGCCCCGAAAAAAGGGGAGGCGTATTTTTTAAGCCGTCACAAAGCTCCCGTGCGGCATTCGCCCGGGGGCGCAAAGCCCTGCGCCAAATGCAATCAGCCTCACCTTCAAGAGAAGAGCTTTTACTCCGCCGGCACTCTTAGGCTATGAGTGCTTTGCTCTTACTCCGCCAGTGCCCTTAGGCTATGAGCGCTTTGCTCTTACTCCGCCGACGCTCTTAGGCTATGAGCGCTTTGCTCTTACTCCGCAAGTGCCTTTGCCAGCTGAGCGATTTCCGCCCTGTTCTGCTCCGTCATGGCAGAACGCAGGGTAACGGTGGGCGAAAGGTAGGTAAGATTTTTGCAGCCCTCTAAGTAGGCGGTCATCTTTTTTGCCGCCATGGGCGCCCACGTTCCGTTTTCGATGATGCCCACCTTGCGGCCCTGGAAGTTACGCTCGGTAAGTCCGCTTAAAAAGGTGTGCATAAAGGGGAAGACATCCATATTGTAGGTGGTGGTGGCAAGCACGAGCTTTCCGTAGCGGAAGGCGTCTTCGATTGCCTCTGCCATATCACAGCGCGCAAGGTCGTTCACCTGCACCTTAACGCCAAGACGGGTAAGCTCCTCTCTGAGCAGCCTTACAGCCGCACGGGTGTTGCCGTATACCGAGGTGTAGGCAATCACCACGCCCTCGCTTTCTACGCCGTAGGTGGTCCAGATCTGATACAGATTGAGGTAGTAGGAAAGATTTTCGCTGAGCACGGGCCCGTGCAGGGGACAGATTACGGCAATATCCAGCCCTGCCGCTTTTTTGAGAAGCGCCTGCGCCTGCATACCGTATTTGCCCACGATGCCGAAGTAGTATCTGCGTGCCTCGCAAGCCCAATCCTCTTCTACGTCCTGTGCACCGAATTTACCGAATGCGTCTGCCGAAAACAGCACCTTGTCACAGCAATCGTAGGTGACCATTACCTCGGGCCAATGCACCATGGGTGCGGCTACGAAGCTGAGCGTGTGCTTGCCAAGGCACAGGGTGTCACCCTCTTTGATTACGGTGCGGCGCTCGGGGTAGTCGTTGCCGTAGAACTGCTTCATCATGGCAAACGCCTTATCGGAGGCAAGCACGGTGCAATTGGGATATGCCGCAAGAAAACGGTTGATGTTTGCCGAATGATCGGGCTCCATATGCTGTACGATGAGGTAATCGGGCGCTCTGCCCTCTGCCGCCTCGGCAACGTACGACATCCATTCCTCGCCAAAGCGTGCGTCCACCGTATCCAGCACGGCAATTTTTTCATCACGGATCAGGTAGGAATTATACGCCATGCCGTTGGGCACAACGTACTGCCCCTCAAACAAATCGATTTCTCGGTCAGAAACGCCTACGTTAAAAATATCATGTGTAACTCTTTGCATTTTTTACTCCTTTTTCCGTAGCAGAGAGCGCATCTGCTCCCCTCTTTTTTCCCTCATATTATAGCATATCCGTGCCTTTTTCACAAGCAAACAAAAAGCGATTGCCGCACTTTCGGAAAAACGGCGGTATCAGGAGCCTTCCGTGTTGTATTCTATATCGGCAACAAGGCTGAGCGGAATACGGGTGCCGCCCTCAAACACCAGCACGCGCCTTAGCGCATCAATCCGCCGCAGTCTGCCCTCTTTTTTGCAATAGCTTCCGCCCGACTTTTTTGCATCGGGAACAAAATACCGCACCCGCACCAAGGGGCGGCTTTCGATGCGATCCTGCAACATACTTAAAATTCCGTTCAGGCGCGCACGCTCATCCTCCATCAGCTCACGCTCCTGCTCGGTGAGCCTCGCCTGCTCTTCCACCGCATCGCCATAGCCCGAAAGCGCCGCAAAGGGCGCAAACATTGCCGCACGCACGGAAAGCGGCTGGGGCGGATGCACACGGGATATCGGTCTTTTGCGGTCGATCAGATTGCCGTACCGCTCCCGCGTGGCGGTCTCCTCTCCTTTTCTTTCCTCCATATAAGCCCCTCCTCTCCTTTTTCCTCTGCCCGAATGCGAGCCGCACAGAAAAAGCCCTTTGCGGCGTTGTTTTGCGCAAAAAGCCTCTGCACCTTCTCCCCCACAGCAAAGCGCTTGCCCCTTAACTGAGAATACCTTTTGCGGCCGCTCTATAAAACCGCCGTCTGGCGCTAAGCAAAAAGGCTTCTCTTTCCCTTTTACGCAGGAGGAAGAGGCTCTACGCCTTATGTCCGCCGATTTGCTCGTTGCGCAGACGCGCCGTGGCGTCCTCTCCAAGGCTCATACCCTTAAAAATGGCGTTTTTGCCGTATTTCTGCTTGATTTTCTGCTCCGCCTCCTGCGCCTCCCGCTCTCTTTCCTCTTTCTCCTCTGCCTGCAAAGGCATGGAAAACATATCCAGCTGCCTGGGTGCGGCACGGTATTCGTCCTCGCTCATCACCTCGGCGGCGCACAGCGTGATACGGCGGATGGGGAGCCTTGCGTCGGTGATGCGGTCAAAAAGCTCTGCCGCCGTCTCCATCAAAGCACGCGAGGAAGCGGTAAAAAGCGGCAATGCCTTTGTGCCGTGTGCGTGCCTTGGCACCGCTCTGCCGTAAAAATCCACCGTAACCTCGCCCGTAAAGGTCTGTGCGGCTTGCTCATCCTGCAAAAAGGAGGCATCGTAGCCCACCGTAAGGGTGATTGCCCTTGTAAGAAGCCCCCTTGTGAAAAGCTCCGCCGAAAGCTGGTCTGCCATTTCCTTTACCACCACCCTTGCGGCGGCGTTGGTATATGGCTTTGTAAGCACCTGACCGGTGGAAACGCTGCTGCTTTTTGGCGCATACGCCTTGATATCCGCTATGGTGCAGGGCTCATAGCCCCATGCGTGGTCGATGAGATACTCGGCATTCACCCCAAACAGCTTATACAAAAGCGCCTCCGAATGATAGCCCTCCCCCACACTGCAAGCGGCAATATCGCCCATGGTATACAGCCCCACACGGCTGAGGCGTCGCTCTGTGCCTCTGCCGATGCGCCAGAAATCGGTGAGCGGCAGGTGCGACCAGAGGCGCAGGCGGTAGTCCCGCTCAGAAAGAGTGGCAATTCTTGCGCCGTGAGCCTCGGGCGGCATACGCTTTGCAAGGATATCCATGGCAACCTTGGCAAGGTACAGGTTACTGCCGATGCCTGCTGTTGCAGTGATGCCCGTTTGCCTATGCACCTCTCCTATCATCCTGCGTGTGAGAGCCTCTGCGCTTTCGCCGTAGAGGCGCATATAGTCGGTGAGGTCAATAAAAACCTCGTCGATGGAATACACGTGGATGTCCTCGGGCGCAACAAAGCCAAGGTAAATGCCGTAGATTTTAGTGCTGTATGCCACGTATAGCGCCATGCGTGGGGGCGCCACCACAAAATCTACCTGCAAATTGGGGCAAGCCATCAGCCTGTCGTAGCAGACGGATTTCCCCTTAAAAGCTCCACGGCATTTTGCCCTGCGCTCTGCATTCACCTCTGCAATTCTTTGCTTTACCTCAAACAGCCTCGGCCGCCCCGGCACCCCAAACGCCTTGAGCGAGGGAGAAACGGCAAGTCCGATGGTTTTATCTGTGCGACCTTCGTCCGCCACCACAAGGTTGACGTTGAGTGGGTCGTAGCCGCGCTCTATGCACTCTACTGAGGCATAAAAGGATTTTAAGTCGATGGCAACGTACGTCCTCTGCTCCATATCTTCCCCCTTTTGATTATTATACGAATATATGTTCGTTATATATTATAGCAAATTCCCTCTCTTATGGCAAGCAAAATGCCGCCCCCGCAAGGGTATTTTTCGCATTTTGCGCGCGGATTATTCTCTTGGCTCTCTATTTCTCCCCTCTGCTCACGCAAAACAGCCCCTTCCCTTTTTCCCGAAAAACGCATAAAAAAACACCTTCGCCTTCGCCTTGCAAAGCCGTTTATCCCACATAAAGCCCTGCCCACACACGAAGACTCCTCACCAAAAAGAGCAAAAAAAAGAGGGCTTTTTCAGCCGCTCCTTCCCCGCAATGCCGCAAACAAAAAGAGCAAGCACGCAAGAGGCACGAAAGCCCTGCATACCTGCTCTTATTCTGTTTGCTTATTTTACTTTTTTAAGCGCTTGCCAAACAGAGCCATCACTGCATTCACGAGGAATACGATACCAACGATGATGCAGATCACATCGGTGAGTGCCCACTTGGAAACGATAAGCAGAATACCGATCACCAGCGTTACAAGGGGCGAAAGCATTGCGCCAAGGCCGTTTTTCAGGTTTTTGAACAGATCCATTGCGCCCTTGATTGCAAGCAGGATACCGAAGATCAGCAGAACGAGGTCGGTGATCAGCCAGCCCAAGAGAAGAACGACAACACCGATGACGATTTCACCAATGCCCTTTGCGAAGTCCTTACCCTTAAAGATGTCGATAACGCCCATTACCATGAACAGCACGCCGATGATCGTCATCATAACGCCGATCATACCGCTCTTCATCGTGAGGAAAAGGATACCGATGATTGCATAAGCAATACAGGTCAGAATGTTGTTCATGGAAAGGTCCATTTTTTTCTTTGCCATAGTTACATCTCCTTTTTTCTTTTATTATACTCCTTTTACAAAAAAAATGCAACTGCTTTCTCACACAACCGGATAGATCTGCCGAAAAAAAGCAAGGCAAACGGGTTTTCTTTCTTGCAGGGGCGAAAAAGCACGAGATCTTCGGGCGTTTAACCGCACCTTTTTGCCGAAATCAGCCTCCATAAATACGCACATAGGTTCGGGAAAACAACTGCTCCTCTTCGCATAAATACGGATACCAATTAAACGCATCTGCGTGCTGATTCTCGTCCCAATGGGTATTATAAACCTTGCCGTCTTTTTTTACACCCATATAGAAAATCAAGCCCTCGCGCTGACGGATCAGATTAAAATAACTTTTCGTGCGCGCAGGTAAAATAAAAATCCGCGCCGTTTCCATATCGATCCAATTTTCCGTAAGGGGGAAAACGGGGTCTTCGTACTCTGCATATTGCTCGGGATTTTCTAAATAGGGCAGGCATTCCTTAAAGCTTACCTCTTTTGCGCCGTAACGCTTTATCAGATACAAGGCGAAATCATCTGCGGTGAGGTCCTCTTCCTTTTTATCCCCTATCACCTCGCATACGCGGCGAAGCGCAACCGCCTGCCGCTCCTTCCAGCCTGCCTTGCCCCACGTTTTCTGCTTAACGCGAGATGTAACATTATGGTTGGTCCGATTTCTAAATTCGATTATATGTACCCATAGCTGAAATGTAAATTCTTT
>JAFQWR010000172.1 GCA_017407365.1 Clostridia bacterium | reverse complement strand
GCGCAGCAGTTGCTTCCATCGACTACACCATCGAATCTGCTGACATCACCTTAGCAGATACCACCAAGACGGGTTATACCTTTGCAGGCTGGAAGAACGACAACAACGAAATCGTAACGGTTATCGTTGCCGGCTCCTATGGCGACGTAGCTCTTACCGCTGCTTGGGATATCATTACTTATAATGTAACGCTTGATGAAGTAGGCGGCTCTGAGGTTGCAGACTTCACCTACACGATCGAATCCGAAACCATCGCAATCGCAGAATCCGCTAAGACGGGCTACACCTTCGCAGGCTGGTTCGATGCCGATGGCAACGAGGTAACCGAGATCGCAGCCGGCTCCTACGGCGACGTAGCTCTTACCGCTAAGTGGGATATCATCACCTACACCGTAACCTTTGATGAGGCAGATGGCGTAGCAGTTGCTGATATGACCTACACGATCGAAACCGCAACGTTCGCACTTCCCACCACCACCAAGACGGGTTACACCTTCGCAGGCTGGTACAATGCAGAGGGCGAAGCAGTTGCAGAAATCGCACTTGGCTCCTACGGCGACGTAGCACTCACCGCTAAGTGGGATATCGTAACCTACAATGTAACGCTGGATGAAGTAGGCGGCTCTGAGGTTGCAGACTTCACCTACACGATTGAATCCGCAGCTATCGTAATCGAAGAATCCACCAAGACGGGTTACACCTTCGCAGGCTGGTTCGATGCAGATGGCAACAAGGTAACCGAGATTGCTGCAGGCTCTTACGGCGACGTAGCACTCACCGCTAAGTGGGATATCGTAACTTACACCATCACCTTTGATGCAGTAGGCGGCGACGCAGTTGCTTCCATCGACTACACCATCGAATCTGATGACATCACCTTAGTAGCAACCACCAAGACGGGTTACACCTTCGACGGCTGGAAGAACGACAACAACGAGATCGTTACCGTAATTGTTAAGGGCTCCACCGGCAACGTAGCACTCACCGCTATGTGGAAGGCTAACACCTACAGCATCCTGTTCTACACCGTTAAGGGTGACGCAGATGCATTTGCTGAGTTTGAAGTAACCTACGATGCAGCATACGATATCACCGTTGCAGATGCAAATCCCGTAAACGGCATGAGCTTCGTAGGCTGGGTTGACGAAAACGACAACGCTCCTGTGCTGAGTGGTGTTTACACCACCGCAGGCGACACCGTATACTATGCTGAGTTTGAGCTTGGCGTATATATGGATGGCAAGGTTGAGTACACCTACAATGCAGCTGAAGATGCATTCTACTTAACCGGCGGCAAGAACATCTCCGAGCCTGTTATCGTTCTTGAAACGATCACCGTAAACGGCGTAACCTACGACGTTAAGGGTATTGAAGACGGCGCTCTGGCAGATAGCAGCAACACCTTCACCGAGATTTCCATCAACGATAGCAATATCGAGCTTGGCAACGGTATCACCAACGAAAACGTTGTTCTGGTACACATCAACGGTGCTCCTGTTGACTACGGCGACAATGTATTTGCTAAGACTCCCGCTCTGCAGATCCATGTAACGCAGATCATCAGCGGCTCCAACGAAACCACCTTCTGGTTCGGTATGGAATGGAGAAATACCTGGTCTGAATACGCTTCCAGCATCATCGTTCCTGCTCTCGGCAGCACGTTCGACGTTGAAATTCAGGTAGACGGTCAGGATTACTACATCGCGTACAACCACAATGGCGACAAGAAGCTTTACCTCCACGGTTCTGATGCTGACTTCGCGAAGTTCGGTATGGTTGAAAACACCAGCGATGTTTACGGTTACACCGAAATCTGCACGGTAGACTTCACCGTAGCTTCTATCGTAGCTAAGGGCTACAGCGTATACATCCTCTCTACCGACGGTAACGTATACGTATTCGGTGACAACAGCAAGGGTCAGCTTGGTATCGCTTCCTCTGAAGCAACCATCATGGCTGCTAACATCACCAAGGTTAACGCACTTTCCAATATCGCAGCTGTATATGCAGGCAACGGTTACGCTTACTTCTTAACCACCGATGGCTCGCTGTATGGCGCAGGCTCTAACGAAGACGGTCAGATGGCAGGTCTTGCAGAGGCAAGCTACAATGCACCTGTTCTGCTCCTGCAGTCTAACGTAAACCTCGTTGTTGTATCGGTAACCATTACCACCAACAGCAACGGTGATGCTCGTGTCCTCGTTAAAACCGAAAACGGTGCTGAATACCGTTGGGGTGCTTGGAGCGTATAATCGCACAGTAAACACCTAAAAACAAGGGGAGCAGTTTTTGCTCCCCTGATTTTTTTTAAGCATAGAGGGAAGCAATTAACTTGCTTCCCTTGTGTCGTTTTTTGCAAACACGAGAAAGGGAGTTTTATCAACAATCAGGCTTTTTTTCAGGCGAGAAAAAAATATTTTAATTTTTTTGGGTTTCAGGTAGGATTTTCAAAAAATACGTCGTATAAATAAATATAGGGAATTATTTTTTCTTATGGGAGTTGTATGAAAGAAATCACCTACAAAAAAGAAGAGATGTTTTTAAGCCCTTTTGCTACACGCTCCATCGACACCAAGGGCAGAAAGGTAGCAGAGGAGGAATGCCCCCTGCGTACGGAATTCCAGCGTGACCGTGACCGTATTGCGCACAGCAAGGCGTTCCGTAGATTAAAAAACAAAACACAGGTATTTTTGGCTCCTGAAGGCGATCATTACCGTACGCGTATGACGCATACCTTAGACGTCAGTCAGATTGCACGCAGTATCTCTCGCTCGTTGGATCTCAACGAGGACCTTACCGAGGCAATAGCCTTAGGGCACGACCTTGGGCATACGCCCTTTGGCCACGCGGGAGAGCGCACTTTGCAAAAGCTTTTGGGGGCTTTTGATCACAGCAAGCAGAGCCTGCGCATTGTGGATGTTCTCGAAAAGGATGGCGAGGGCTTAAATCTGACGTGGGAGGTAAAGGACGGTATTGTCAATCACCAGACAGAGGGCAATCCGCACACGTTAGAGGGGCACGTGGTTCGTCTTGCAGATAAAATTGCTTACGTCAATCATGATATTGATGATGCAATCCGCGCAGGCCTGATTACCGTGGAGGGACTTCCGTCTGAATATATTAAAATTCTTGGTTCAACGGCAAGAGAGCGTATCAATACAATGATTACCTCTATTTATAACGAAAGCAAGGGGCAGAGCTTTGTGCGTATGTCACCCGAGGTGCATCGCGCGACTTACGGCTTGCGTGATTTTATGTTTGCAGAGGTGTACGGCAGAGAGCAGGCCCGTCAGGAGGAAGAGCGTACCGACCGTATGCTCACCGTTATGTTTGAGTTTTACCTCAAAAATCCCGACCGCTTGCCCGAGCTTTACAAAAAAAGATTGGGCAATTGCACCTTGGAACAGTCCATTGCAGATTACATATCGGGTATGAGCGATACCTACGCCGTACACGTGTTTCAAACGCTCTATATGCCCTCCAGCTACAAGCTTTCTCTTTGATCATACTACAAAAATAAATAAAAAGGAGGTAGCAAATGCCGTCAGGTATCACCCCTGAATTTTTAGAAGACTTAAAAAGCCGATGCGACATCGTGCGTATTGCGCAAAAATATATGCCTGTCGAACGTAAGGGAAGTCGCTTTTGGGCGCGCTGCCCCTTTCATCATGAAAAAACTGCTTCCTTTATGCTCGATCAGACCTCGCAGTTTTATCACTGCTTTGGTTGCGGTGTTTCCGGTGACGTCATCGGGTTTGTCCGTGCCATCGAAAACGTCGATTTCTTTGATGCGGTACGTCTGTTATGCGAGGATGCCAACATTCCCATGCCCGAGCTGAAAATGAATGATGTCAAAGACATCGAGGACCGAAAAAAACGGAAGGACAGGCTGTTGCGTCTGATGAAGGATACAGCCAATTTCTATTATAAAAAGCTGCTTGAAGAGGAGGGCAGAGCCGCACTTACCTATCTGCAAAACAGAGGGGTTACCCCCGAAAGCAGAAAGGCATTTGCCTTGGGTTACAGCCCGGATCTCAGCAGTCTTGTAAAGGCTTTATCGCAACATGGCTACACCGAGGAGGAAATGATTTCAGCCGGTGTGGTTGGCAGTAAAAACGGAAGAGTTTACGACTTTTTAACCGATCGCCTGATTTATCCCATCGTCAATTCCTTTGGAGATGTCATTGCGTTTGGAGGTAGGTCCCTCGAAAAAAAACCTGATTTTGCCAAATATAAAAACACGGGGGATACCCCCTTATTCAACAAAAAACAAAACCTGTACGCCATCAATCTTGTAAAAGCGTATAAGCGCGAGCAAACCGTCGAGGATATCATTGTGGTAGAGGGGTATATGGATGTGATTGCTCTGCATCAGGCGGGCTTCCGTAATACGGTTGCCAGCATGGGCACCGCCCTTACCAAGGAGCAGGCGCGTATGCTGAAGCGGTATGCCGATAAGGTGTATATCTGCTATGACGGTGATGCGGCAGGGCAAAAGGGTGCCATCCGTGGTATGGAAATACTTGCCGAAGAGGGCTTGAAGGTTTTTGTTGTCAGCCTTCCCGACGGTCTTGACCCCGACGAGCTGATAAAGGAAAGGGGAAAGGAGGCGTATCGCAAGGCTTTGTCTGAGGCATTGCCGTTGGTAGACTTCAAGCTGCTTGCCTTAAAGAAGGAGTTTGATGTTTCCTCCGTAGACGGAAAAAGGCAGTATGCACTTGCGGCTGTAAAGGTCATTGCCCTACAATCAGAGCCCATTATGCATGAATCGCTTCTCAGAAGAATTCACGAGGAAACGGGCTTTATGATGGTTACTCTGCAAAAAAACCTCGATCAGATTAAACAGAATCAAAAGCCCGAGGCCGAGCTTCTTGTAGAGGAAAGATCGGCAGAAGAGGATAAAAACACCGACCTTCTGCGCGTGCTTTTATATGTGCAGCTGTACGGCTTAATCCCTATGGACGAGCTTTCCAACGTGCGTGCGGCATTTACGGATGCTTGCCACTTGCAGATACTTTCTTATCTGGACGCCTGCTGCGAAGCGGCACAGAAGCCACAGCCTACGATGCTGTTTGAGCTGTTGGATCCCTCGTATGCAAACGAAATAGGCGCCGTTCTTTCTGTAGACCGTACCTTTTCCTCAACGGAGCAAATGGTTTCTTACGCCAAAGACGTGCAAAAAAGACTTGTACAGGAATATTTGGAAAAAGCGATCAATGCGCTCAGCGAAAGGGCAACGCACGAAACAGATCCCGAGGTCAGAAAAAACACTCTTTCAGAGCTGGTTGCCTTAAAAAAGCAACTGCGTCTGATGAAACTAAAAACATAAGAAAAACGTGCAAAACAGCACGAAGGAGCTATTATTTATGCCCATTACAGATCAACAGTTCACCGAGGTTCGTCAAGCGTTTCTTGCCTTCTGCAAGGCGCAAAACAACGTTGTAACGAGCGATGACATCTTCAATCATTTTGACAAGCTGGATGTTTCGCCCGAGCAGATGGAAACCGTTTATAAGGATCTTGCCGATAACGGTATTTCTATCAACGACTTTAATTACGATAAGGACGATGACTTTTTTGAAAAGATCATCAGCGAAATCAACATCGAAGACCCTGTCAAGATGTATCTGAAGGATATCGGTAAGGTTCCCCTTTTGGATACCGACGAGGAAACGGAGCTTGCACGCTTGATGCACGAGGGCGACGAGGCTGCAAAAATGAAGCTTTCTGAGGCCAACCTCCGCCTTGTAGTGTCTATTGCAAAGCGCTACGTGGGCAGAGGTATGCTCTTTTTGGATCTGATTCAGGAGGGCAATCTGGGCCTTATGAAGGCTGTGGAAAAATTTGACTACACCAAGGGCTTTAAGTTTTCTACCTATGCCACCTGGTGGATTCGTCAATCCATCACCCGTGCTATCGCAGATCAGGCGCGTACCATCCGTATTCCCGTGCATATGGTGGAAACAATCAACAAGCAAATTCGTGTGGCGCGTTTGCTTTTGCAGGAGCTTGGCAGAGAGCCGCTTCCCATCGAAATTGCAGAACGCATGGGCTCCAGCGTAGAGCGCGTTATGGAAATCCAGAAGATTGCGCAGGATCCCGTTTCGTTAGAAACGCCCATCGGTGAAGAGGACGATTCGCACCTGGGTGATTTCATTGAGGATGACAACGCTACCGCACCCAGCGACAGCGCCGCATTCACAATGCTCAAAGAGCAGCTGATCGGCGTTTTAGATACCCTTACCCCTCGCGAAGAGAAGGTTTTGCGTCTGCGCTACGGCATTGATGACGGCAGACCCCGTACCTTAGAGGAGGTTGGCAAGGAGTTTAACGTTACCAGAGAGCGTATCCGTCAGATTGAGGCAAAGGCACTCAGAAAGCTCCGTCACCCCTCGCGCAGTAAAAAGCTGAAGGACTTCTTAGAATGAGCTTAGATGCCAGATTGCGTGCGGTTGCGGCGCTTGTACCTCCGTGCAACAGCCTTTGTGACATCGGCTCCGATCACGGTAAGCTGCCGGCGTATCTTTTAGAAAAGGGCGTCATCAAAAGTGCGGTGGACACCGATATCAGTGAGCCAAGCCGGAATAAGGCACGGGAGCTTTTTCGCGCGAAAGGCATGGAGGCAACCTTCCTTGTGACGGACGGATTGAAGGGTGTGCCCGAAACGGACGTTTGTGTGATTGCAGGCATGGGCGGCAACGAAATGAAGGGTATTTTTGAGCGTGGCTATCTGCCCGAGCGCCTTGTGCTTCAACCGATGCGTGATGCCGCTATGCTCAGGCAGTATCTTGTGGAAAACGGCAGAATGCTTACGGTAGACCGCACCGTATTTTGCAG
>JAFQWR010000171.1 GCA_017407365.1 Clostridia bacterium | reverse complement strand
GCCACATAGTAGGGCTGAACAAGGGAATACGGGCCGAGGCTGGTGGTGCCGTCTTCGCAAAGCGTGCTGATGATGACGGTGGGCATCGGGAAAAACAAGGACGTCTGATAAAAATTATCTACGACACGAAGGTTTTCAAAGCTACTCATAAAGCATGTTCTCCTTTTTGCTTATCGTTTATCTTTTGCCACATGGGCATAAATTACCTTTTGGGGGCTGCGCCAAAAACGCACGGTGCGCCTTTTTCATGCAGACCTCACCGGACAGAGCAGGGCTTCACAGCACCTTTGCCGCAAAGCACAGGCATGAAAAGGCTTTAACATCCGACCTGCGCTAAAAAAACGGAGGAAGCCTTCCGCCCTTCACCCTCTGCCCACGCATAACGGGCAAAGCCCGACGTGTGATACAACAGCCGACCTACACCAACAAAAGCAGGGGCAGAAGCAGAGCAAACGCCGTGGTAGGCACGGTGACGGTATCCCAGCCGCCCAGCGTAAACAGCTCTACAAGCGCACACGCCGCACCGATCAGCAGACTTGCGGGAAGCACAATATACCACGGAATTGCGGTCATAAAAAGCAGGGTGAGAAGCACCGCTGTAAAGGAGGTTGCCGCCATTGCAAGCGTACCCTCCACCGTTTTTGTGCCCTCTACGAGCCTGCCCGTGATTTTCCGTTTGCCAAGACGCCTGCCCACGATTGCCGCCATTGCGTCACCCGGGCCCCACGCCATAACCGCCGCAACTGCTATAAAGGGCGCACGGAGCAACCCCCAGCTCACTGCAAGAAATACGGCAAACATGGCAAACAGCGCAAGAAAGCTGAAAAGCACCTCGTGGTCTCGCTTTTCGACAAACAGCCTTTTGTAAAAGGGCAGGGTATCTATCAGCCTCAGCGCAATAAAAATCAGAACGAGGAATATCCCGATGCTTGCAACCGCCGCAAGCCACATATCGGTGAGAAGCACGAGGGGCAGAATGGAAAAAATTGCCACCATATGCAGAAGCTTACGGAAAATATAATCGGCAATATGCACGGTGAAGCGCAGAACAATCAGCACAAGTGCCGCCGCCGCAATGCATAAAATCCAGATACCGAAGGTTTTCAGCGTTTCAGAAAGCAGCAACGCAGGAATATACTCTATGTAGTGCAGAATCACGAGCGTTACGCCGAGCGCAAGCAAAAGCGCACCCGTAACAAGCCCCACTACCCTGCCGTTTACCTTATTGGCAAGCCTTGCGCTGATCAGGGAGGCGACCGTTGCCACCACGATGGCAAGCAGTAAATACCGCCATTCCTCCAAAAGCAGGGTGGGCTCCATGAGGATGTGGCTCACAGAGGCTATCAGCGCGGTGAACGTCATAATAAAGGTGGACGTGCCCACCGCTGTTTTGCGGTCGAAGCCGAGCATGGCGGTGAATACAATAAGCATCATCATTCCGCCGCCACTGCCAAAATAGCCCGTGCCAAAGCCGATGGTCAGCCCAAAAAACAGCGAAAGCGCAATCTGCCCTGCCGAAAGCCTTCCCGTATTCCCTTCGCCGGGCTCTCTTTCCTTGGAATCGGGCTTCACCAGAAAGCGGATGCCAATGGCTACGCACAGCAGAAGCGAAAAGCCGCCCAGCACCTGTTGCTTGGTAAAAAACGCCGCAACCGAGCCGATGGCGCACATCCCAATGATACAGATGAGCATAATCAGCCCACGCTTTAAGTCGATGTTCTTGTTTTTGGCATACACCGCCGTGGTTACGGCAGAGCCTAAAATATCGCTTGCAAGGGCGATTGCCGTTGCCATATATGCGCCGTGCTCCCCACCGAAGGTAGGGCATAGCACTACCAACAGCGGTACCATAGCAGTTGCGGCAGAAAGCCCCACAAGGCCCGTGCCTACGCCTGCGATCAGCGATGCAATTGCAACAACAATATACTCCATACCTCTCCTTGAAAAACAGCCCGCACCCTATGCCAGGCTACTCTTTGCCGCTGTCCTTTTATAATTACAATTATTATACCATAGCCACCCTGTTCTGTCAACCGTTCAGGCAAAAGGCTTTGCGGATACAGCAAAAAACCGCTCTTTTATGCGGAATCAATAAAGGGAGAGCCTTCTGCCTCCCTCTGCCCCTCTTTTGCAATGGGGGCAACCTCTACCCACAAGCGCCGCGTGAGTATGGGCAATGGGGGCAACCTCTACCCACAACCGCCGCGTAAATACCTGCAATGGGGGCAACCCCTACCCACAAGCGCCACGTAAATACCTGCAATGGGGGTAAGCCTCACCCACAGCCGCCGCGTGAGTATGGGCAATGGGGGTAAGCCTCACCCACAACCGCTACGTGAGCATCTGCAATGGGGGCAACCTCTACCCACAAGCGCCGCGTAAATACCTGCAATGGGGGTAAATCTCACCCACAAGCGCCGCGTGAGTATGGACGGTAAAAACCCTTTTGCGGCATAAAAAAAGGGAGCAGATTGCTCTGCTCCCGTTGGTTTCCCCTGTTTTTACAGGTTGATGTCAAAATAATGACCGTGTAAGCGATAGGTGAAGATGTTTTCGTTATCCCACGAGTTGTGACCGGTGGCAACCACCACGCCGATTTTTTCGCTTTCGGGGATGTAGCCGTAGCAGTCACGGACGATGCCGGGGTTGTGGTTACGCTCGAAGCCGGTATCAGCGGGGCCAACGTAGCCAACAACGTTCCACGTATAGTTGCCCGATTGCAGCACCGTGCAAGCCTCCTCCATACTGCCGATGTTTTCGATGTACGCAAGCACGCAGTGAGAGTTCACCAGCGTTTTGGTTTCGTCGGGGGGATTCTTTTCGTTGGTAACGCCAAACACGTACAGGCGGTTGGTTTCGGGGTCAAACGCAAAATCGGGGATACCCACGTTGCATTTGATGTTTGCGGAGTTGTAAATGCCCTTGTGCGTAAGGCTGACGTTGAACTGTGCCTTTAAGGTGGGGTCGTCGAGGTTGGAGAAATCCCAACGCTGAACGCCCGTGCCACGCTTGCTGGACTGATAGGTGAGCAGCACCTCGCCCTTTTTGTCGATGGAAATCAGCGCAGGCATACCCGTGCCCCACTGACCGGGCTGACATTCATCTGCCCAGGGAACGATGGGGTTTAAGGTATCTACCTTCACCCAGGGCCCTACGGGGCTGTTTGCCACCGCAATACCCGTTTCGTTGTTGCTGTAATCCTCGGTGACACAGCCAAGGTACGCCATCAGATAGCAGTATTTTTCGCCCTGATACTGAAATTCGCCCTTGATTACGGCAGGGTCGCAGGTGTGGCGTGCATCCCACGTGTCGGGGGTGGGCTGCATAACAATCTGCAATTCAGAGAAAATCCACTTGCCGTTTGCCTGCTTCACGCCCTTGCGGTAGCCGATGTGGTCCATAATCAGACCGTCGTCCTTGTTGGTGCAGAACCAGATGTGCATAACCTCGTTGCCGTTTTCGTCCGTTTCGGTAATGATGGCAGGGCAGTAGTTGAAGAACTTGGTCTGCGTCATATCCTCGCCGAACAGAACGCTTTCGAAGTCTACCTCCTCTACCTTATCTCCTGCCGTTTCCTTTTTTAATACCACGGTAACGGTTTTGTCGTAGTCGATATAGGTGGTAGTGAGCGTATCGCCCTCTGCACGGTAGGTGTAATCCTTGCCCATATAGCTTTCTACAATGCTCGTACCCTTGTTGACGTAGGTGGAGCTTCTCGATTCCATCAGACCAAGATAGCTGATGAATACCTTTGCCGTGCCGTCCTCAAAAAGCTCGATGGAGTAGGTCTGGAAGTCCTTTTTCACGCTTTTGCCGTTAGCGGTAGCAGATTGCAGGGTGTATTTTGCGTTGAAGGGGGGCTCCGTTTTATCGCCGCAGGCAAAGCAGGATAAAAGAAGCGTAAGCAAAAGAGCCACAACAAGCGTGCAGGAAAGAAATTTTTTCATACCGCCCTCCCTTATTTGGTTTCAATCACCGTGCCGTATAAACGGTAGGTGTGCAGAGCGGGCCACTGACCGCCCTTATTCCAATCGGGATGATCGGCAGATTCGTCACTACGGGTGTAGATAACGGGAATTTCGTAAGGACTCAGCAATCTGCCGTAGGCGTCCGTCATAAAGCCCATATTGTGCGCACGCTTATATCCGGTGGTCTGTGCGGTAACCTTGCCGCAGACGTTCCAGATATACTCGCCAAACAGGGTATCCAGACCCTTTTCGCCAAGATCGATGTAAAGCACGGTGTTGCCCGCGGTAATCCAGTTGGTGCCGCCCTTATCGGCGTAGGGGAAGTCCTCCTTCACCACATACAGACGGTTGAGCAGGGGGTCGTAGGCAAAATCGGCATTGTTGATAACGTCTACCTGACCGCTTGCGTTTACCACAGCGCTGTCGGAAAGGCGCTTTTCTCTGAGAAGCTTCGCATCGTCGATATTGGAAAGATCCCATTCCTCAACGTAGCAGTAGGTGCCGCTCTTTACACCCTTGGTGTAGAACAGCAGAATTTTACCCTCGCCGTCTGCGCTGATTACGGAGGGCTGACCGTAGCCCCAGCTCGATTCGTTATAATCCTCAGACATATAGAAGTTTGCAATGGGGTTTAAGCTATCCACCTTCACCCAGGGGCCCTCGGGGTTTTTTGCCACCGCAATGCCCACCTCGTTGCAGGTTACGTTGGAGGTGTAGCAGCCAAGATATGCCATCAGATAGCTGTAACTCTCGCCCTTCATATGAAAGCTTCCCTTAACCACAGAGGGGTCGCATACGTGACGGGCATCCCATGTGCCTGCGATGGGCTCCAGCACCAGCTTCTTTTCGCTGAACGTCCACTTGCCGTCTGCATTCAGCGTGCCCTTGCGGTATGCCACGTAGTCGGTTACGTTGCCGCTTACCTTGTTGCTGCAATACCAGATGTGCAGGGTATTGTTGTTTTCGATAAACGCCGTGGGGCAATAGTTGTAGAAGTTTTCGTTTAAGCTTTCGCCAAAAAGCTCACTCGTAAAAGCAACGCCCTTGCTTTCCTTGTGAGGCTCGTAATCGGCACTGTATTTGTAAGTCATAACCACCTGCTGTCTGTTTACCTTTCCGGCATAAGTCATAAGCTGATTGGTTTTGTTGTATTCGTAGCTATAAGTTTTAACACCGACGAGGATATTGATTGTATCGCCCTCTACGGTGTAGGTGCCCTCTTGCTCGCTTGCGCCCACTGCGGTAGCCTCAAAAAGGGTTGCCTTACCTGCTTTTAAGTAGACGGTATTGGTGATGAAGGTGTTGGTGATGTCATTGCCATCCACCGTTTTTTCGGTGAGGGTATACCAGCCCTCCACGCCCGTATCGGTATTTCCGCTACCCGTGTTGGTGCATCCTGCAACGCAAAGCGCCAGCAGAACAGATAACATAAGCACGCCTGCGCGTAAAATATTCTTTTTCATAGTAACCTCGTGTTTTCCGTCGGGCAAAAAAAGCCGACGCCTGATGGGCTGACGGAAGGCAAACGCCCTTTTTTCAGCCCTCTCCTCTGCCCTGATACCCCACTCTGCCGCACGGGCGGAGCGGTATCGCAAAAGAATAACAGGGGGAAGGTTGCCCCTCCCCCATACTGTTTGACTTATGCCTCTACGGTGAAGGTGTAGAGGTTCTGCGTGAACATCCAGTCTGCGTTGTCAGCCTCGATTTCGCAGCTGTTGTAGAAGATTTCGATTGCAGCGGTGCTGTCGATGCAGCCGTATGCATCTGCAACCACGCAAGCGCTGTATAAACGCTCGTATGCGCCGTCAGGCGTGTTGGAGAAATCCCACAGGGAAACGGTCTGCCAGCCATCCAGAAGCTCTACAGTGTAGAATTCGCTTTCAGCGATTTTGCCAAGCTCGATTCTGTCTGCGTAGTTGGGCTTCGTTGCGGGAGCAGGAGAATAATCCTTCACTGCGTAAACGGTGCCCGTTGCCTTATCGTGTGCAAAGTCTGCATTGGGGAACATCAGAGCCGCATCGCCACCGGAGAGGTTGCCGTTGGTGGGAACCTGAACAGTACCGGAGATGAGGTTTACGTCCTTTGCAGCTGCCTCGGTGTATAATACATCCAGATCAGCGGCGTTGAAATCCACAAAGCGTGCAAAGTGACCGTATGCATCTGCATAGGAGTAGTACAGGCGGATTGCGCTTTCGCCGTTGAGGTTTACGAGGGAGGGAGCGTAGCAGCCAACCATACCCGTGCCGTATACCTTTTCGTCGAACTCTACAAATGCCTTTTCGCCAACCTTCGTCCATTCGCCATCCGGCTCAGCTGCAACAGCAAGACCGATTTCCATCTGGGTGTCGTTTGCGTTTGCGGTTGCGCAGTATGCGATCAGCCAGCCGTAGCTTACGTCGCCGTATTCAAATGCGCCCTTAACGATGGATGCCGAGCCGATGAACTCGTCCCAGCCCTCTGCATCGCCAACCACAGCAATGCTTTCGTCGCCGTAGAGCCAGCCGTTTTCTTCCACGTAGGAAGCGGTGCGGATTGCGATTACGTTGTCATCCTCGCCCGATTCACCGTTGGTGGTGTAGAGCAGGATTCTGGTTTCGCCGTCGTCGATGACATCAGCGTCCTTGATGTAGCGGCCAACCTCTGCCACGGGGATGCCGTAGGTTACCTCGGGCTCTTCGGGGTCCTGAGGGAGATGCTCGCAGGCTGCAAATACGCCAAACGCCAGAACGAGCGTTAAGATCAATACTAAAAGGTTATTCTTTTTCATAGCTTATGCTTCCTCCTTGTTTAATTCAAGAAGACCGGGGATGGTGTTTTCTGCCTTCACGTAGGTGGATACGAAGGAGGGAACGTCGGTGTAGCCACCAAACTTGTTCACCGAGAATGCCTTATCCATATAGGTGCCTGCGTGGATGGTGATAGCAAGGTAGGATACCATGCTGCCCTCGCCCATGAATTCGGTTACGCCGTTGTTAGACCATGCTGCGCGTGCAAATGCGGTGAAGGGGATGAATACCCAGCCCTCAAAGCCCACGGGAAGGGTTGCGCAGGGACGGGTCATGTAGATGGAGGTCTTGCCCGTGTTTACATCGTACAGGAAGAAGCGGTGACCCTGCTGGATGTTGAAGCGGTCTGCGATCTTGCCTACGCGGCAGTCCGTTTCGAGGTTGAACGAAACCTCGGTGTCGCTGTCGTTGCGTGCCCAGAAGGAAACGCCGTTCATGCCTTCCCAGCTCCAGCCGCCCAGGTTTGCCAGGGTGATTGCGGTGTAAGCGTCGCCGCTTGCGTTGGTGCCGGTTGCCTTCATCTGTACTGCGTTGTCGCCGTAGGTATCCTGAACGATTGCGGTTGCGCCGTAGGAGCCACCCGTCCAGATGTCAAAGCTTTCTGCGGGGCGGTTCTTTACCTCGAAGTCGATGGTGGACTTACCCTGCATCTTGCGCTCTGCCTTCCAATACTCTAAGGTACCCTTGTTTGCGCCGTCTGCGGTGATGTAATATCTGCCTTCCTTATCGGTGGCATTTTCCTCAGCAAGGTCAAGAAGGCTAACGTATGCGCCTGCCTTATTTAAGTAGCCAACCTCGCCTACAACGATTTCGTATGCCCAGTTGTACTGGGAGTTGGTGGTGATGGTTAAGGTGTCGATTGCCGCAAGAGAGCGGTTAGCCGTTGCACCAAACTGCCAGCTCATGTGCGAGAGGGGCAGAACGAGTGCGCCCGTGAAGCCCTGTGCTACGTTTACTGCATCATACATGATGCCGCCCAGCTTGGTTGCCTCTGCTGCGCCAACAGCCATACCGAAGTATGCGCCGTCCGTTTCGGTGGTGCCGAAGCGTGCACCGCCGTTGTTTAAGCCGTAGGTTAAGCCGGGGGCGCCTGCCTTTGCGTAATACTCGATTACGAGGTAAGCGGCATCCGTCATATCTACGGTAGCCTTGTCGAACTTAACCGAAAGGGTCTGCCAGTTCATGGAGCTGTCGCCCAGAGCGGGACCGTACCAGTGTGCGCCGTTTACGAGGATTTCCTCTTCGTCCGTACGGAAGGGATAAGCAAAGGCGGGAGCCTTCTCTTCTACCATACCTGCGAACGAGGGCAGGAACAGACAAACGTTGTTGTTTGCGGCGTCGGTGTAGTATTTGTTTCTCTTTTCGCCCTTGGATACGTCGAGCAGAACCTCGTACGTGGTGCCTGCTGCGGTGGGCTCGCCACGGTATACGCCGATTTCGCCGATGGTGATGGCGTAATCTCTGTTGTACAGCGAGTTAGCGGTAAAGTACCATCTGTTGACGCCCTTTAAGTCGCTGCCCTCGTTGTTCCTCTGCCACTGCATATTTGCGATGGGCATTAACAGAACGCCCTCGGTGCCGTTTGCCAGCGTGCAAGCGCTGTACAGAACGTCTAACGCAACAAGAGAGCCGTCTTTATTCATAAAGTACATATCCTTGTTGTCGTTGCAGTTGTTGTAGCGGTCACCGCCTTCCAAAAGACCCATGGTCAGACCTGCTGCGCCCTGCATTTTCAGCGTTACTGCAACGTAGTCGGTTGCGGCAAAATCGGTCGCCTTGTCGAAGGTGATCTCTACGAACTCCCACTTATCGTGCGAGGTGCCGAATTCAGCCGTCGTTGCCATCGTGAAGGTGGGTGCGTATTTGAACGGATCGGTGGATGCCGTCATGGGGTTGTAGGCAACCG
>JAFQWR010000170.1 GCA_017407365.1 Clostridia bacterium | reverse complement strand
CATACAGACGGACGAACACCTCTTTGACCGCCATGGAGCAGCCCTCGTCCATGGTGAAGGCAAGACGGGACCAATCGCAGCTGCTGCCAAGGCATTTCAGCTGTTCAATGATTCTGCCACCGAATTTTTCCTTCCATTTGAAGGCGCGCTCCATAAAGCCATCTCTGCCGATAGCCTCCTTGGTCAAGCCCTCCTTTGCCATCTGCTCCACGATTTTTACCTCGGTTGCAATAGAGGCGTGGTCGGTGCCGGGTAGCCATAAAGCGGCATAGCCCTGCATACGCTTAAAGCGGATAATCGCATCCTGAATGCTGTTATTGAGCGCATGGCCCATGTGGAGCTGCCCCGGGATATTGGGTGGCGGTATTACAATGGTAAAGGGTTTTTTGCTCGGATCGGGCTCAGCGCGGAAATAGCCCTTTTCTGTCCATTCGGCGTATAAACGGGATTCAAACGCCTTAGGATCGTAGGTTTTGTTCATCTCCATAAAGATATTTTCTCCTTTATGCGGAATTTTTCATAATTGCCCTGCCGCAACGCCGCAGGGTACAAAAAAAGCCCTTCTCTTCCATAAGGACGAGAGGGCTCGCGGTACCACCTTACTTCCGCAAGAAAACCTTGCGGCACTTTGAGGGATTGACGCTCCCGACACGCCGTCATTAAAAGACGGATGCTCAAGAAGGCTACTTCAAAAAGGGCTACCCTGCCACCGAATCTCAGCGCAACTTCGGCAGGCTCTCTGAAAGGGAGGAATCGATTTCTACTTCTCCTTCGTACGCATACTTATTGATAACATTTGGTTTATTATATCACAAACGAATATAATTTGTCAATTATTTTCAGGCAATTTACATCACGGAACGCACAAAAGCAAAGCCTTATTGCATACGATGAAATGAAGTATTTTTTGGAGGACAGTATGAAAAGATTCTTGTGCGTACTGCTTGTGCTTTCGCTTCTGCTTTTCGGCGCCATCGGGTGCAGACAAGGCAATGGCAAAGACAATGTGATCCGCGTCAACGAGGTGACTCATTCCATCTTTTACGCGCCCTTTTACGTGGGTATTTCCATGGGCTTTTTTGAGGACGAGGGGCTGACGGTAGAGCTGACAAACGGTGGCGGCGCAGATAAATCGATGACTGCCCTGCTTTCGGGCGGCGCTGACATCGGTCTGATGGGCCCTGAGGCGGCAATCTACGTATATCTGGAGGGCAGAGAAAACTATGTGGAGGTATTCGGACAGCTGACCAAGCGCGACGGCTCCTTCCTTGTTTCCCGCAGGGCAGAGCCCGATTTCGATTACTCCTCTATGCAGGGTAGCACCTTTATCATCGGCAGAAAGGGCGGTATGCCTGCCATGATGGCGGAATATGTTCTCAACCAAAAGGGGCTGTTTGACGGAGAGAATATCACCCTGAATTTTGACGTACCCTTCAACATGATGGCAGGGGCGTTTATCGGCGGACAGAGCGGTGACTACGTGACTCTGTTTGAGCCAACCGCCTCTGAGCTTGAACGGCAGGGTAACGGACATATCGTAGCAAGCATCGGCGCATCCGGAGGCGAGGTACCCTTTACCGCCTTTATGGCTACAAGGTCTTATATCTCTGATAATTCCGACAAAATCGAGAGCTTCCTACGTGCGCTTGTACGCTCGCTGACCTTTGTAAAAACGGCAGAAATGAGCGTTCTGATTGAGGCGTTAAGGCCCCACTTCCCCGACACCTCCGACACCTCTATCTCTGACTCATTAAGCAGCTATATCCAAATTGACGCATGGATGAGCGACCCCGTGATGACGGAGGAAAGCTTTGACCGACTGCAAACCATTATGGAGCACGCAGGTGAGCTTTCTGAGCGCGCACCCTACAATAAGATCGTCAACAACAGTTATGCAAAAAAGGTGATAGCGTAAAAACAAAACAGTAAAATAAGGGTAAAACGAGGCTTTACGGAAAAAATTCTCCGCAAGGGGCAAAGATGTTTCAAGGCGGAAGGCATAAAAAAAGAGCAGAAACCCTCTGCTCTTTTTGTTTATTTACTGTTTTGCATAAGGGATATACGGCGTGATACCCATTTCGGATAAGCGCTGATTCATATCCCGCACGCGGTCTACAAGGTAATCCTCCATGCGGTGGCCGTCGAAGCCCACGCTGATTTTTATGCCCGATGCACGCACAAGCTGTTGCTGCTCCCTGCTTTCTAAAAACTCCTTTACATAGCGATGCTCACGGTAGCCGTGAATGCTATCAAAGTTTACGTTCATTTCCCAAAAGATATTTGCTTGGGCAAGCGAGGAAAGATAGGAAAAAGGGTCTGAATTGCGTGCCTTTATAAAGGCAAACAAATCGGTGTGTGCAATGCCGACGGGACAGGAAAAGCCCTTGGTGAATGCAACGATATCTCCCTGCATCACGCTTTCGGGCGAATCCAGATGCTCGATAAGACAATAGTCAAGCTCCGCATAATCCTGTGTGGCATTCAGACAATGGTGGGGCGTGGTAGCAATTTCTATACCGCACAAAAGGCGAATTTTGCTCTGATATTTTTGCGCAAGAGCACGCACGGTGCGCACGTACTCCTCTCTTCTTTCCACGATACCGTAATCGTGATCGGTGATACCAAAAACCTCAACACCCTCATGGATCATCGCAAGCACAAGCGCCTCCGGGGCATCTCTTCCGCAACCGGAATAGAAGGTATGCGCATGCAAATCTACAATCATAATACTCCTGTTATAGCGTAAATAGCACTACGAAACGATAGCAAATGAAACGGTATCCTGGTTGGAATTGCAGGTGTAGCTGATGGACATTGCCCTTGTAACCTTATGGAATGCCTGATCTACCATCCTCTTTACGCTTTCGTCTGTGATGTCGAACCCTGCCGCAACGGTAAAGGGCGTTTTACCCTGCATCAGCCTCTCTGCCACAAGCGCAACAAATTCCGCTTCGCTGTTGACAAAGGAATGCGTATGGCGATGATGGTACAGCGATTCCGCCGTACAGGGAGGCAGGGACATTTCGTAGGTATGGTCTCTACGCGCACGCTCGTCTGTTAAACAGAAATAGTCGTTACACACAATGGGCTTATCCTGAGCGATGGTAATATCCCACGTGACGTCTACGTGCGCCCATGCACTGCCGATACGGATCATATTCCATTTATGGCGCTCTGACCTTTTCCCGGGAGCAAACGAATCCCCTACTACGGAGATGCACGGCACCCCTGCTTTATCGCAAAGATACTGATAT
>JAFQWR010000169.1 GCA_017407365.1 Clostridia bacterium | reverse complement strand
TCCTCGTACATTCTGATTTCGTTCAACAGCCCCTCGGCAATTTCTCTGCCACGGAATACCAAAGAGGAGATTGCGCCCTTCTGCACCGTTACACGGTAGAAGGGGGTGGTGAAGGTGAGGCCATCTACGGTAAAGGGATTGCCCTCTGCCGCTACCCTTTCGCCGTAGCCGTAGGCGGGGAAGCGGAACAAATCCACCGAAAGGGTGTTGCCGTCAAAATCCGTATAGCTCTGTGCGCCATCCTTTGCAGGCAGAAGCTCTTCACGCATAAAGCCAAGCGTGTTGAAATAGCGATCGCCCGAAAGATACCCGTAAAGAGAGCGGAGTGCCTCCTCGTTTTGTCTGATAGCAAGGGTATGCACCTCTTCGATGCAGGTGCCGGGCAGAATATCGTGGAACTGATTGAGCATCAGCGTGTCGTATACGCTGTCGGTGAGAGCCTTGACCGCACGGCTTTGGGTAGAAACGGAAAGAAGCTCCGCATCTTTCAGCGCTCCCTCTAACGCACGGTTCAGGCGTTTGATGTCGTGATTGGTGGTAAGCGTGCCACGGTGCAGCTCCAGATACAGCTCTCCCTCGTATACAGGCAGCTCCTCCTCGCTGAGCGCCTGCATAAACTGCGAAACGGTGGTGTGGGCAACCCTTGCATAGGGGTAGCTTTCCTGCGTGCGGATTGCCTCCTCTACCATACTGCGCTCGGGTCCACCGCCGCCGTCGCCATAGCCGTAGGCAATCAGCACGTTTTTGGTGAGGTGCTTGTTCAGCCTGCCCTCAATGCGTGAGGTGATGAATTCGGGGTCTGCCTTGCTCTGGATGGTGTTGAAATGCACCAGCACCTCGCTGCCGTCGATGCCGCGCCATACAAAGGAATCGTAGGGGAATTTGTTGGTATCGTTCCAGCTGAGCTTGGTGGTAAGAAAATAGGGTACACGGCAGCCCTTTAATATCTGCGGCAGGGCGGCGCTGTAACCAAAGGTATCGGGGAGCCAGAATACATCGGGCTCATAGTTAAAATACTGCTTCATAAAGCGCTTGCCGCGCAAAAACTGACGCACGATGGATTCGCCGTCGCAAAGGTTGCAGTCGCATTCCACCCAGGTGGCGCCATTCGGCTCAAAGCGGCCCTCTCGGGTGAGCGCACGGATATCCTCGAACAGCGAGGGATAATCGAGCCTGATCCAATCGAGATACAGCACGCTGGACATCACGAAGCGGTATTGGGGGTATGCTTTAAGAAGCGTTACGGCGTTTGCGGCGGTGCGTACCGCCTTGTGGCGCGTTTCCTCCACCGTCCACAGCCATGCGGTATCCAAGTGGCTGTGACCGATGAGGGATACAAACGGCTCGTTTTGTGCGCCGTAGCTCTTTAAGCTTTCAAAAAAGGCGTCCATCAGAGCGACCGCCTTCTTCAGCTCCTCCGCAACGGGCGGGGTGTCGGGCAGGGCGGAAATACCGTCAAACAGAGCCTGATAGGTCTGATAGGCGGCAATTTTGCGCGCGTCGCCATCCTTCATACAGCGGAAGTAGGAAACAAGCAGATTGCTTCGGTCTAAAAACGCCTTTACGTCTGCATCGATATCCACCACCGATATTTTGTTGAACACACGCCTTTCGCGGTAGCCGTTGATGGAAAATGTCTGCTTACCTGCATAGGGTGCGGTGCCGTAAAAGGTGTGCGAGGCATACGCCTCTGCCTCTATCTCCTCGCCCTCCTCAATTTCTGCAAGAGAAACGTATTTGTGCGTGCGGAAGATGGCGTCCCTGCCGTTGGGGATGTCGTCCGTTAAGCCAAAGGGCTTGCCGCTGTGCAGAAGAAGATTTTCCACACCGCCGTTATCCACGTATAAATAGGGGTTCTGGAAGCATTTTTTGTAGGTGAAGGTGAATTTGCCGTAGCCAAAATCCTCTCCCCATTCCTGCCCGTGCAAAATGGGCTTACCGTTAAGCAGAACGCTTTGCTCCTGCTCACCGCGCACGAGGTAAGACTGATAATAATCCTTCAGCTTGACCATTTTGATAACCAGACGGTCTAACTGCCTGAGGTTGATCATAAATTGCTCCGTTAAATTGATTTATCCGAAACCGCAAGCGACGCCTTTAAACTGCGCTCGCTGGTTTCCGCGCCGATGCAATCAAAAATTTCGGCGCAAAGCGTTTCTACAATATAAGACTGAGCCGCCACCGTAGCAAGCGAGCCACCCTCGTAGGCAGCCTCCTTACGGCAGGTGATGAAGATATAGTCGGCGTATTTTGCCAAGGGGGATTTATCGTAGTTGGTTAAAACAACCACGGTGGTGCCGTTCTTTTTGCCGATTTCGGCAAGCTTGATGATATCCTTGGTGGCACCCGAAACGCTGACGAGAATCAGAACGTCCTTTTCGCCAAGGTTAGAGGTAATGATGGTCTGCACGTGAGAGTCGCTCGTGCTTTCTACCGAAAAACCGGTGCGCACCAGCTTGTTCTTCATCATGGCAGGCGCAAAGGCAGAGTTGCCCACACCAAAGATACACACCTTGCCCGCATTGCAGATTTTGCGTGCCACCTGACGGCACTCCTCCACCTTGAATACGGCATAGGTCTGCATGATGGCATCCTGCATATCCTCGGCAATGCTTTTGGAATAGCTCTCCGTGCCCTCGACAACATTTCCGCCAAGCTCCTGACTTAAACACAGCTTAAAATCCTGAAAGCCCCGATACCCGAGCTTACGGCAAAAACGCAGAACGGTAGCCTCTGCCACCTTCATCTTGTTTGCAAGCTCGGTGATGGACATATAGATGATTTCCTCACGCTTGATGTCCTTCAGCTTCTCGATTACGCGCAGCTCCGTTTTGGTAGCCACTCTGCGCAACGCTTCGATTCTGTCAAATACCTTTCCTATCATATTTTACCACTTCCTGTATATGATTCTTTTTTCATCCACCGTAAAGGCTTCCTCCCCCGTAAGCTTGTATGCTTCGTTTGCGTATTGCAGCAGAGAAAGGTCTGCGGCAGTATATTTTAAGGCGTTCATTTCCTTGGCAAGCACTTTTACAGCCGCAAGGCTTTGCTCCGTTTTACCCCCTTTAAGGGCGTCAAACAGCGCAATCTCCTTTTCGATGAACAAAAACACCTCTTTCAGCTCCTTAAATAAGGAGGGAAATGACCGTTCAATATACGACGCACTATTTTGCAAATTCAGGTAAAAATCGGTGAGCGCTTCAAGCTCTCCGCGCATAAGGAACTCCCTTTTGGGCGATACCTCACGCATCACGGTATCGGCATTTGCCAGCACAAAGGGCATTGCCTCCTCGCCGCCGAAATACCAACGCACCGCCCTTACGAGAGAGCGGTCGGCATCGTATGCGGAGGGGTCCCACGCATAGTCTGCCATGGTAAACAGCGGAAGCATATTGCTTTCGTAAAGCTCAGAGAGGTTGGCAATATAGCCAATGTGCGTACGGTCTAAAAACCTGCCCCTGCCGCTGACCGCACCAAGGTATACCCTGCGCTTCGGGTTGAAATCGTTTACGGGGTAGTTATCCCAAAGAATGGGCTTTCTGCCAAAGGTGGCGCAAACCGCCTCGCCGTCTGCCTCGGTGATTGCCTCTGCCACCGTATTGTAGCCCGTCCAGAATACCTCGCATTCGG
>JAFQWR010000168.1 GCA_017407365.1 Clostridia bacterium | reverse complement strand
TTGCGCGTTGTAGCCCCCTATTAGTTCTTGGTTAGGTATAATTCCTCACTGGTACAGGTGAGAGTCTTGCGCGTTGTAGCCCCCTATTAGTTCTTGGTTAGGTATAATAGCCGGCAGGCTCCCCGTTGATATAGAGGGTTGTAGCCCCCTATTAGTTCTTGGTTAGGTATAATTAGATCAGGAAATCAGCGCGAAGGTAAACAGTTGTAGCCCCCTATTAGTTCTTGGTTAGGTATAATCACCTAAAATAACATACGCATTGGGCGTTTGTTGTAGCCCCCTATTAGTTCTTGGTTAGGTATAATCTAATAGGAAAAAACCCCTTTGAGCAGTCGGCTCAGAGGGGTTTTTGCTATCTGAAAAATCGAAAAAAAAGACAACCTACGGCTGTCTTTTTTTATTTTTTTCAAAAAATGGAAAGCTGCTCGTACGGCTTGACCTTCTCTTCCGGCGCAAGCTTGCCCACCAACACCGCAATTGATTCGTACTGCCGCTCGGTGATGATCAGCATACGCACCGAGCCGTTGGGTGGAAGATTGAGATTTAACCGCCGCTTGTGCTTTTCGACGTCGTCCATACCGTTGCACACACGTGCATATACGGAGAATTGTACCATGTGATAGCCATCCTTGAGTAAAAAGTTGCGAAACCGCGTAGCGACCGTGCGCTGAATCTTGGTTGCTACGGGAAGATCAAAAAACACCAATATCCGCATAAACTTACTCATACTCGTGTAGCTTCAGCCCTTGCAGCACGGGCAAAGCAAGCGCACCGTCCGCACCGGAAAAGCAACGCCCCAGGCTCTGCACCGTCAGCTCTATCGCATAGGCAACGCTATGCTGCTCATCCCGGTAGGTCATTTCGTATTGCAGCAAGCAGGCAAGCTGACGCTTCAATTCAGGACTCAACGGACGCCCCATGCATTTTTGAAAGACAAAAAGATCGACCAGCGGACGAAAGGGCTCGATAAGATCATCTGCCAGATTAAAATTGTTCAGACTACTGCAATGGTGAATGCCAAAGCTTGCCTCGTAGCCATATACCGCAAGCGTGCGGCAGATGTATCCACGGATGATGGCATAGCCGTAATTCAGCGCCGCATTGATATCGTTTTCTTCGTCCCTCGTAAAGCACTTGCCAAAAAGCGTTTTGAAGTAGTATGCAGCCGCATACCCCTCTACGTTGGTGGTATCGCCAGAAAGCACCTCTCGGGTCAGAAGGGAAAGCCCCTCGACCTCCTCCTTACCGTAGCCGCAGAGAGAAAGGCACCTTGCCTGATTGGCAATTTTTGCCACCACAATATCCCGCCATAAGCGCTTTACCGTGGGCTTACTTTGATTCAGCTGTAGCTCAATCTGTTTTTTTTGCCTACTGTGCTGCGCAAACGGCAGCAATACGGCGCAGGGCAAATGCTTTTCATCGCAAAAATAGGTGCAAACACCCTGCTCTGCCAGCCTGCTTAAGGCGTGCGTGGTGACAGACGCCTGCCTGCTTTCCACAAGCAGCACGCGGATATCCTCGATCGGCACGCTACCGTTTGCCTCACCCGAAATGACGAGCTGCTCGTTTTTCACCGAAAGATGCACGGCGGAAGAAATGACGATATTACGGTACGGCATACGTAGTCCTCCTACCTTCTTTTTCCAAAGCCCTTGCGTTTTTCTCCTTCGATCAAACGCCTGTTGCCAAGAACATCTCTCTCGTATTTTTCAATTTTCTGCACCGTCTTACCTATGGTTCTGCATTTGTATGTATTATCGTGAGTAATACCTTCAATAGCAGCTCTCGCAATATCCAAACCGGTATAATACAGGAAAACGCCCTGCTCACAGTCTACCTCTTTTGAATCAGGCAAGAAACCTTTTTTGCTAACTCTACTTAAAGGAACACCTCGCTTAGATTTAACTCTTATCAAATCCTTGGGGTACAGAGAGAAGCAGAAATTCTCCTCCTTCATCTCCTTCCACGGTTTGCCGCCTTTCACACAAGCAAGATTGGGGAGCTCTGCCTTTACGGTATCCGCCACGTAGACGGGCACGAAGTAGTAGCCGTCACCCTCTACGTAGAATACGTCACAGCGCACCATCGAATCGTTATCGGCAACCGCCGTGCCCTGATGCACGGAAACGGTAAGCGAGGCTTTTTCGCATATCTTCACCTTTTTGACAAGCGGCCCCTGAGAGCCGTCGGAGCGGGGCTTATACATAGGCTCTGCAAACGCCTTTTTGCCGTCATTTCCAAAAGCAACAAGGCGCGCCTTTAACGCCTCATACAACAGGCGGTCGCTATCCTTATCGTAATACCCTTCAATTTCGCCCTCCTTATCCAGCTTCAGCTTGCTGAGCTCTACCTTAGAAACGATTCTTTTCTGCCCCTCAACCGTTCTTTCTGCGCGCACCGTCTCCTTATGCGCGGCGCCCGTTGCCTTGTGATTTGCCTTACGGGAAACAAACACGGCGTGCACCGTAGAAATATCCACATCACTGTAGGTGGGGAAATTGAAATCTAATAGCTTTGCGCGCATCTGAGCCTCGTCATCCATCAAGCGAATCTGAAGCTCCTTAGAGAAATACCGCCACGGGCGGGGAAACTCCATAATTTCACCCGTGTGCTTATCTACCCAGCCCTGTATATCCTTCGTTTCGTGATAGTAATTAAAATCGGAAAGCTGATTTTCCATTGCCTGCGTAACACAAGCCACCACGGCAGCATCTGCCGCATGATGCAAATCCCCTGCATCGCGGTCCTTTTTGATGCCCCATTGCTTACGCACATACGCAGTGATTGCGCCGTTTACCGCATACACCTTGCGTTTTTTGCCCACGTTGCTCGGCGCAAACATCAGGTTTTCCCTTATGTAATTATACATAAAGCGAGAGATAAACTGCGTATCCTGCAGGCTTCTCTGCTTCCAGCCCTCTGCGTCAACCCTTTCAAGCAGCAGATTGCGCTTTTTGATACCCTTGATCCGAGCGTTTCTTACCCATATAATAAAATCATCCCTGCGCTTTCCCGTGAGGTATTGCAGGGGCAGCTGATTGCCCTTCTGCCTATTCTCCTCCGAAAGCACAAGCACCTTGTTTACCATACTGTCGTCGAAGCTTATGCTGTACGGCACGATGTGATCGACGTCCACGTAGCCCGGCTCTGTGAGCATTCTTGCAATATCAATGTGCTTGCCCGAATACGGACAGAACCCGTCCTGCTCCTGCCAGAGCTTGAATTTTACGATATCAAAGCCCTTGGGCGAAGCCAAGCCGAGCTCCTTCAGCTGAGCAACAGCTCTTTCGTTTCTATACGCGTTGTCCTCCATTGCCTTTTTCATTTCGTTGCGGTCTTCAAAGCTGCGCGAAAGCTCACGGGCAAGCTCGATGTTGACGTATACGGGGCTTTCCTCCCCCATACTGCGAATGATGGCATTGATGACCTTGATGGTCTGCGAAACAGCACGGCGCACCACAGGGCTTGTGATTTCGTTATTATCCACGGGAAGGGCAGGCAAATACCTTTTCGGATCCTCCCTCTCTCCCTGAAAATCGTAGCCCGCAAGCGCGCACGCCTTATCGTATGTTTCGCCTGCTTCCAGGAAGGGGATAATGCTTTTGAGCACAGCAAGCGACAAATGCCCGTATTTTTCCACGTTGGGCATAGCCAAAACACCCTCCAGCACCGCATCCGAAAGGCCGCTATCCTTCAGCCGAGCCGTAATGCTCTCTTCCGAAAGATTTTTCGAGATCGCCTCGCCGATTTCGTCCAGCTGATCGGGCGTGAGCGTATCAAAAGCCGTATCCGAATACTTCTTTACCTCCCTACGCAGTTCGTGATAAACCTTCAGGTCGTTCAGCTTTCTATTCTTTTCACAAGCGGCAAGCGTCTTACCGTCTGCATAGCTTACGCCCTTGAAGCGTTCTCCATCACCAAGCTTAAGCACCTTGCGCAGCTTGGCAAAGTCGAGATCCGCCGTTTGATGTGCATAATCAAACACAATCCTGCGCTCTGCATCGGTAAGCGCACGCTCGCCGCCTGCGCTCTGTATGCGCATATGATTGATATGCTGCCACAGATTAAAGATCTGGAAGGTATACGTAGCCTTTGCACAGCGCTTACCCTCACCAAAGGCGCTATCGCCAATCATCTTATCTACCTGATTTCCGCTATACGGCCCCGAGGCAGGGCCGTCTGCAAAGGAGCGCTGAGAAAGCACGATGGATAGATACCTTTCCTCAATTTCCTCGGTGGCAAAGGGCATGCCAAAGCCTCTTTGCGCGGCAAAGATTGCCTTTATCTCCTCTGCAACCGCCTCTCTTGCCACGGTATTGGCGTAATTTTCGCGTTTGTTCCGCTTGCATTCCGCAAAATTCTCATCACGGAAGAACAGCTCGCCCACCGTCCGATAGCCCTTCTCCTTCATAAGCAACGCATTTTTGCTTACGAAGCTTAAAAGCAAGCCGTCTTCTTTGCCATTTGCCGACCTTCTGTTTGACTTAAACCCACGGCGCTGTGCGATATGAATCATCACACGGGCAAGCTCTGTTTCCGTGAGCTTTTCGTCTATCGCTCTTACACGCAGGGCATAAATATCCTCTAACCTGCCCTCAAAAAGATGCACAAGCTCCTCTTTATCCAGCATACCCGAGGATACAATCAAGCCGTAAATGCGCTCTAAGCGATGCTTCCTTCTGCGCAAGCGCCTGCGCTGACCCCTTGCGTCACGTCTGGGCGCAGCAAGAGAATCACCCGTTTTGGGTTGCTCTGCGGCATCAAATATCCTGACGCCCAGCCTTTCAATGCGTTGCGGCGTGTCCTGCTCCGAAAGCTCCATAATGGCATATCCTACGGATGTAACACCAATATCCAATCCAATCGCGTATCTCAATTTTTATTCCCCCATATATAGGCTTTTCTCTATTATACCACTTTTTCTGATAATGTCAATACCCTTTACAAATTTTCCCACCCAAAGATACCGATTATTTCCCCGTCCAGCTTTTTTAAGGCAAAAACAACATTTTTTTGAAGCTATCGCCGTTTTTGCGGCGGATTGATAATAAAAAAAGAGCCGACACCGATTTGCCGACTCCTTTGCGATTATTTATTCAGTTTTTCAGATAGTATCCTTGTTCATTGGTCTGTACCTCTTTACAAGATTGCATCGACTCGCTCTACGAATTTCATTCCTTCCGCATATTCCTCTGCGCACCCTCCTGCAACAAACCGACCAGGGGAGGGCTCGTGCCTCCCTTAACGGAGGATGCGACGCGGCGTACGCTGCCAAAAAAATGATTCGTGAGCTGTACTTTAAGAGTTCTCCTCTCACTATGTATATAAGCCGCTTTCCGCCGATTATACAAATCAGAAAAAATTTTTTAAGATTTTTTTTGCTGAAAAAAACAGAGCCTCCCTCCCCTCTGCAACGCAAGGGCTTTTCTAAAAAAAGCGCCTTTTTTTTTGAGAGAAGCATCCTCCCGCCGCTTCTTTCAGCGGACGCATAGCTCTTACCCGTTTTGCGTATGCTTAAGAATGAAGCGCGAAAGAAAATTCCTGCCGCTGACAGGTTGACAAAAGAGCAAAAATAGTGTATGATACTGCTACGAAAGGAGAGTTTGTTATGAAACCCGTTAAGGAAATGGAAAAGCAGGATAAGGAAAAGCTTGCGCGTATGATACTATTGCTTTCGCTGCACCGTGCAACGAAGGAGGGTAAGGTTACAAACGACAATCTTGCCAAAATGCAGGCACTGCAAAAGCTTTTGCTTCGTAAAAACGGAGCCAAGCCCAAAATCGTTTTCAAAAACGAACTGACCGAGGCCCCGAAAAGAGAGCTTCCCTTTGAGATTGACGAAAGCATGTATCCGCGCCCCAAAAAGGATTATCCGCAATAATCCGAAGCGGAATACACACCGAGCGCCATTGTCGGCAAAACAGCCGTAACCCCATAAGAGCAAAAAAAGACGAGACTGCGTTTCCCCGCGTCTCGTTTTTCTTTTTATAATTCCTCTTCCGTACAGAAAAGCCTTTTGTACGGATTTTTTATCCCCTTACAGCAAGGAGGTAAGCGCACGCATTTTGCCGTCGGATTCAAACGAGTGCCATGCAAGCGAAAGATTTCCGTCGAAGCTGATATACACAAGCTGACCTCTCATACCGCCCTTTGCGTAGCCCTTGCCCATTTTCCGCAGCTCGTAGCCACGGCTGAGCACGGTATCAACCCACTGCTCTGAAAGAATCCGCTCACCCCGATAGACGCCGCCATCCAGATAGATTCTGCCAAGCCTTGCTACGTCCTCCGTGCGGATATACAGCCCCGTAGCTCCGATGGGATAATTGTGCGGACACCTCGCCCACGCCACCTCACGGCAACCGATTTTAGTTAGCAGGCGCGACATCAAAAAGCTGTCCAGCTTCTCTCCGCTGATTTTGCTTACCGCACGGGAAAGCAGATAGTACGCAGCATCGGAATACACCTCTCTCTCGCCCGGGGCGAATGAAAGCGGACGGCTCAGCACCGTAAACAAAAAGTCGTCGGTGGGATATTGCGTGATATCCTCTGTGTCAATATCAAGGAAGCCCTCCGAAAAGCCCACTCTGTGGCGCAGTACGCAATCGAGCGTAACACCCTCCCATTTTTGCTTGGGAATGCCGTAGAAAGCAAGCTCCTCCGAAAAAATATCACTTACCGAGTCAGACAAGGAAAGCCTTCCCTCATCATAAAGCATACCGATAGCAGTAACGCAAAACAGCTTTGCAACCGAATAGCAATCCTGACAGGGGTTACAGGGAATTCTTTCCAGCGTTTCCGTTCCGCTATCGGTGGCAACGCTGATGCGGTAAACCTGAAGATTATTTTCCGATGCAAGCGCATCAATTTTTTCAATAAGCGGATGCATCCCTGCGCCTCCAAAAACGTTTTTAGCACAAAAGCGCCCAAGGCAACTATTTTGCACAAAGCGCTTCTGATAAAAATATGCTATTTGTTTTCTTCAATTTCCTTACGGATACGCTCGTAGCGCTCCTCAACCAGAAGATCGAAGATATCCTCCTTCGAGGGCATTTTTACCTTGGGCAGGCTCTCCTCCGTGCGGAAGCGCTCCAAAAGCCCGAGTATCGCCTGCTTGAAGCGCTTTTCAAACTGCGCCTCGGTGGTGGGCTTGTAGCCGAGATTCTGTATTTTAGAGGTATCCAACGCATAGCGGAAATCATGCCCTAAGCGGTCGGGCACAAACTTAATCAGCCGTGCAAGCCCCTGCTCACCCGTTTGCTTGCCCACGATACGGGCAATACGGCGAGCAGATTCCAGATTAGAAAGGGGATGGTCGTCAGAGATGTTATATATCTGACCGCTTCTGCCATACTGCTCCGCAAGGCGGATGGCACGGCAGTTATCCTCTACGGCAATCCAATCCCGCGTTTCGGCGCCCGTACCGTAGATGGGCATTTCACAGCGCAGGAAGGCGCATTTGGTGAGCTTGGGCAAAAGCTTTTCTTCATGCTGACTTTCACCAAAGTTGTTTGCACTTCTCGTTACGATTACATCCATGCCGAAGGTACGGAAAAAGGAGAGCGCCAGCAGGTCACCGGACGCCTTGCTTGCGGCGTACGGATTGGAGGGAAGCAGGCGGTCACTTTCACGGAAGGGGCGTTTTTTTACCGCTCCGTACACCTCATCGGTGGAAATCTGCACAAACCTTGCCTTGGGCGCAAGCCGTTTGGCGCAGTCGAGCAGCACGTGCGTGCCAAGCACGTTGGTATTCATAAAATCGCCTGCGGCGGCAATGGAGCGATCTACGTGGCTTTCGGCAGCGAAGTTTACAACAACGTCTACGGGGTACTGCTCAAAAAGCACCTCCATATTGCGCTCGTCACGGATATCGCCGTACACAAACTCGTAGTTTTCACGCTCGGAAAACGCCGCCGTACGCGAGAGATTTGCCGCATACGTGAGCTTGTCCACGTTGATAACAAAAACGTCGTCCCCCATTTCGTCAAACAGCATCTGAATGTATCGTGAGCCGATAAATCCTGCGCCACCTGTAACCAGATAATACTTCATTCCTCTACACCCTCATTCCTTTGTATTTCAATCGGTGCCTGAAAGCTCTATTGCTTCCTATGAAGCCCTTGCACAAGGCACCTGTATTTACACGCCACCGTTGCTCCCCTTATGCGTTATCCCTCGATTTCACTCAGCCACAGCGCACAAAGAGCGTCTGAGGGCATTTTGAATTCTCCCCTGGGAGAGAGCGAAACAGAGCCGATTTTACGCCGTCGGGCAGACAATTGCGCTTGAACTGCTGACCGAAGAAGCGGCGGATAAACACAGCAAGCACCTCTTTGATGCGCGCCCTGCTGTATTCCCCAAAAAATGCGTGCTCAGCAAGATACAGCAGCTTTTTGGGGGAAGCGCCGTTTTTGAGCGTATGATACAGGAAGAAATCGTGCAGCTCGTACGGACCTACGGTGTCCTCCGTTTTTTGTGCAATCTCTCCGTTTTTGGTGGGCAGAAGCTCGGGGCTGACCGCCGTATGCAAAACGTCCTCTATCACACGTTTTGCCTCTCCTCCAAGACGCTCGCCCTCGCAACGGGTAAGCGTTTTCATCAGCGTTTTGGGCACGCCCGCATTTACACCGTACATCGACATATGGTCGCCG
>JAFQWR010000167.1 GCA_017407365.1 Clostridia bacterium | reverse complement strand
TTACCTCCGGTGCGCTTAAAATGTAATTGTGCGGCAAGTGGCGATAGCAGTGGTAAATCTAACTTTTATAGCCGAAAGGTAAAAAAACAATGGCAGCAGGTTGACTTTCATTCCGATTTCAGTTATGATATAGGGAGAATAGGCTCCTGCTTGCTCTTTATTCAAGGGAGGATAATATGAAAAAGCTTTTAGCTGCATTATTTGCGATTGTTTTATGCTTAGGTGCCGTTGCTTGCGGCGAACCGCAAAACAAGCCTGTTGCCGAAAAGGAGGAAATTACCTTGAACGATACCGAATTTATCACTTGGTACGGTCGTACAGATGCTCTTCCCGACGGCTCCGTCAGCTTTGATTACACCGCAAGCGGTTTTGCGGTTAAATTCCGTGGCACGAGCCTTTCTATGCGCTTTACCGCAACAAACCACAGCAGCGATACCGCTTGCCCCTATATCACCGTCATTACCGACGGAGAGGATTATTTGCAGGCTCCTGTTTATGCGCTGAATGAGCAAAGCAAAACGGTTACGGTAGAGGTCGCAGAGGGTGAGCATACCGTACGCGTATTAAAGCGTAGCGAGGCTGCTCAGAGCCGTGTTCAGCTGAACGGTGTTTCGGTAGACGGCGTATTTTTAAGAATGGACGAGCGTAAAGAGCGTTATATTGAAATTTACGGCGATTCCATTACCTGCGGCTATGGCAATATCAACAGCACGGAAACCGATCATTTTTCTACCGCAACGGAAGACGGTCTGCATACCTACGGCTTTATGGCGGCAGAGGCGTTAAATGCAGAGGCTTCCATTTTAAGTGTAAGCGGTATTGCCGTTAATATGAACGTATGGAACGGAGCAATTAAGCTTCCCCAGCTTTTAGACAGGGCTTCCTACTACAATGCTTCCCCCATGCAAAACAGACGCATCCCCGATGTGGTTGTTATCAACGGCGGCGCCAACGATAACACGTATATCAATCAGGCAACGGGTGCAGAGAAGGAAGCACGCAAGCAGGCGTTTATTGCGGCATACGCTGCATTTTTAACCAAGCTCCGTGCCGCTTATCCCGGTGTAAAGATTATTTGCTGCACCAATATGCTGAACGAGGGTGGCTCGATGGAATATCTCATCGGCCTTGCTATCAATGCGGCAGGCTACGATACCGATCTTGTTCTGCTTTCGTTGCCCTCCTACATCGGTGACGGCGTGGGTGCAGACGGTCATCCCACCTATGTTACCCACGAAAAGGCAGCTGCTGTTCTTGAACAGAAGATCAAAGAGGAGATGCAGTGGTAAAACTTGCTTCTGTTTCTTTTTGATTTACGCAAAATAGTTGTAAGATTGGCTTTAGCCTTCACGGCAAGGAGATATTATGAAAAAAACAGTGGTTTTATTGCTGGCATTGGTGATGGCGCTGTTCGTTTGCGGTTGCAATCCGAAGTCGCCTGAAATTACCGAAAAAGCAGAAATTACCTTGCAGGATGCAGACTTTATCACTTGGTACGGAAGAACGGACGTAAATAAAGACGGGTCTGTGAACTTCGATTATACGGCTTCCGGCTTTGAGGTAAAATTCCGCGGTACACGTCTTTCTATGAATTTCACCGCAACCGCATGGCAGAGTGATATCAACCGTCCGTACGTAACCGTGATTACCGACGGTGAAAACTACCGTACGGCGCCCTATTATGCGTTAGACACCCAAAATAAAACGCTCACCGTTGAGGTGGAAGAGGGCGAGCATACTGTGCGCGTATTAAAGCGTAGCGAGGCGGCAATGAGCCGTGTTTGTCTGAACAGTATTTCTGTGGAAAACGGCGTATTCTTGCGTGCCGCAGAGCGCAGAGAGCGCTTTATCGAGGTGTACGGAAGCTCGACAACAGCAGGCTACGGCAACGTGGATTGCACCGCAGAGGATAACTTCAGCACCCGTACGGAAGACGGTCTTGCTACCTATGGCTTTATCACTGCTGAGGCATTAAATGCAGAATGCTCTATTTTGGCTCTCAGCGGTGGCGCTGTAAAAACAAACGTATGGGGCAATGAGGATAACATTCCCAAGCTTTTTGCCCGTGCGACTTATTACAACCATTCGCCCTACGAGCCTGCTCGTATTCCCGATGTTGTTGTAATCAACGCAGGTGCCAACGATAACACGTATATCAATCAGTCCACGGGCGCTGAAAAAGAGGCCCGTAAGCAAGCGTTCATCAGCGCATATGCCGCTTTTTTGAACGACTTGCGTGCAAAATATCCCGGAGTAAAGATTTTTTGCTGTATGAATATGGCAAACGAGGGTAGCACGATGGAATATCTCATCGGCCTTGCTATCAATGCGGCAGGCTACGATACCGACCTTGTTCTGCTTTCGTTGCCCTCCTACATCGGTGACGGCGTTGGTGCAGACGGTCACCCCACCTATGTTACCCACGAAATGGCAGCAGCTGTTCTTGATCAGTAGATCAAAGAGGAGATGAATTGGTAAAATGGTAGAGTTTGATTACTTGGGCAGATTATCGGAGTCTTGCTACGATATGACGGAGGAGCCGAAAAATG
>JAFQWR010000166.1 GCA_017407365.1 Clostridia bacterium | reverse complement strand
CGGATAGCAGTGCGGCAATCCCCTCATACAGCCTGCGGTCGGGCACAAGCCCCGGCCCAACCAGAAGGGAATTGCATTGCAGCATACCCTCGTAATCTGCCACCGCATCGCCGAGCATCACGTCTACGGCGTCTGCGCCAAACAGCTTAAGCGCCTCGCTGTCGGTAAACAGGGATACATAGCCGCATCCGCCCGAAAGCGCCGCCCGAGAGGCAAGCCTTGCCGCACCGGGCATTTTGATGCTTCCTGCCCAGATGCCGCATCTGCCGAAATCACCCTTGTGGCAATTTGCCCTCCGCGGCAAAAACACCGACCTTGCCTGCTCTGCATCCACGATATCCGCCTGCTTGCTTGGCGATAAGCCAAGAGTATGACAGACAATTTTCCCTGCGCACTCTCTGCCGAAACCAAACAGCAGCCCTCTTTTATAGCCGCCAAAGGTGACCGTTACGCTTGCACGCACCGCAAGATCCTCTGCGCCGTTGCCGCCATCGGCAAAAATACCCGAGGGCAGATCACAGCTGATGACGGTGCCGCACACGCTGTTGATAAAGCGCACGTAAGCCGCCGCCTCGCCCGAAATACCGTGCGTCAGACCCGTGCCAAGCAGACAATCCACCGCAAGGTCAAACGCCTCTGCCTCAGGCAAAGCGGAAAGCACCCCGTAGCCTTTTGCAAGATAGCTGCGGTATGCAAAAAGCGCCTCGCCCTTATCGGGAGCGACGGGCAAAAACACCTCTGCGGCATAGCCCTTTTGCTTTAATATTGCCGCGGCAACTAAGCCGTCACCGCCGTTATTGCCCTTGCCGCAAACGAAAATCGCCCTGCGGAAGGAATGCTTTTCTACCTCATTTGCAAGCAGTGCGCCCGCACGGCTCATCAGAAGCAACGGATCCTCACTGCAAGAGAGAGCCTCTCCCTCTGCGCGGCGAATGGCTTCTGCACTGCAAAGACCGATCATACGCGGTGAATCAAACACATGGCAACGGCGTAATCCTTCTCGTGAGAGATGGAAAGCACAGCTCTGCCGCCGCCCTGCTCCTCTACCTTCGATTTCGCAATTCCGTGAAAGACGACGGTGGGTCTGCCCAGCTGATCGTGGCTTACCTCGATATCGTGGAAGCCCACACCCTCGCCAAGGCCTGTGCCGATCGCCTTGGAAACTGCTTCCTTTGCGGCGTAAATGCCAGCCACCGTCTGGGGTGCAAAATTCTTCGTTCTTAAAAACTCACGCTCTTCATCCGTGCAAATGCGCGTTAAAAACTGACTCATTTCCATTGCACGCTCAATGCGCTTGATTTCTACAATGTCAACACCTATCATAAATCATTCTCCTTTGGTTGCCCTGCAACCGATATATAGCTTACGCACGGAAGCACTGTTACTGCCGCCGTGATACTATCTCTCCTACGTATAACGGAATAACCTCGCCCTCGCGCTCCACAAGCAAAACGCCGCCTTCGTTTATTCCCCTTGCAACCGCCTCGAATCGTGTGCCGTCGGGGCTCTGCACGGTGACCGTTTGCCCAAGTGTTTCGCAGCCCTCTCTGTAAAGAGAAAGTATTTCCGCCGTTTCTCCCCTCAGCGCCTCATTCACTCTTTGCAGGAGGCACCTCATCAGCCTTGCCGCCACAAGCGGAAGCTTTAAGCGATACTCTGTAAGGCTTGCTGCAACCGATTGCAGCTCATCGGGAAGAGTGTTGTTGACGTTTAAGCCAACGCCCACCACCACACGGGAAAGCATCTGCCCCTCTGTGACAGCCTCCGATAAAATGCCGCAGACCTTTTTGCCGTTGACCTTTACGTCGTTTACCCATTTGATGGAGGCGTCCACGCCAAACAGCTTAAGCACCTCGCGCACGGCAACACCTGCCGCTATCACGGTGAAGGGAATTGCTTCCACCGTTTTGCCAACGGGCCTTGCAATCATACTGAGATAAATGCCTCCCTCCTCTGAGGAAAAGCTCCTTTCCAGCCTGCCCCTGCCCGCAGTCTGCCTTTTGCTGACGATAAAATCCACCTGCATATCGGCGGACTTTGCAAGCGCATTGGTAGAGCAAACGCTCTCCTCAAACAGAACGTTAAGGCTACCTGCGCCCTCTTGGTGCAACAGCATTTGCAGGGTGTAGGCGTTGTAGCTTCCGTCCTCACCCAACAGAGTATAGCCGCCCTTACCGTGCGCCTCCACCCGTACGCCGTGCTCATTCAGCCTTTTCACCGCCTTGCTCACCGCCATACGGGTAACCCCCAGACGGTCGGCAATTCTTTGCCCCGAGCTTTCGCCCGAAAGAAGCAACCTCAGCACGGCAAGCGCTGTATCATTCTTCATCATTCATATACCTTCTGGCAATATCCGAAGCAATATCCGACGGATAGCCTCTGTAAGCAAGATGGCGGTAGACACCCTGCGCAAGCTTTTGCCCGTGCGCCTTGCCGCGCGCATAGCGCTCTGCTACCACCTCTGCACGCTCCTCCTCTTCCTCAGAAGAAAAGCCTTCAAGTGCCTCCTCTACCTCGCTGCCGTCTACCCCCTTGCGCCTCAGATCCATCGATATCCGCAGCCTGCCCTTGCCACCCTTATGGGCGGAAACAAAGGCGGTGGCGTAATCGCCGTCATCCAGATAGCGGTATTCCTTCAATCTTTCCACAGCCTCAGCGGCGGCACGCTCGCTGTAGCCACGCTTTATCGTAGCGTCAAAAATCTCCTTTTCGGTGTAGCGCCTGCGACTGACAAGCGTCAGCCCGTAGCGGAAGGCATTGCGGCGGTCGTCCTCCTCGCGGATTTTTGCAAGCGCCTCCTCAGCCCACACAGAGCCAACGGTAACGCCGTGCAGCACCACAGCCTCAGACGAAAGTGCACAGTAAAACGCTCCGTCCATAAACACATTGATGCGCTCGCTGTCCTTTTTTTGTCGGGTAAGATCGGTAACCTTCATAATGTATTATTATAGCACAAAACCAAAAAAATACAAAGCATTTGCACGCAGAGTAGAAAAACCGCAACCAAAAAGCGTATTCTTTCTGTTATACTCCTGCTGTTTACACCCCGATTTCTGCGGTTTTACAGCAGATCCTTTACCTCTGCCTCCACCCATGCCCATGCGGCGTCACCGCTGATAGCTGTGGCAAGCGTATACCTCTTGCCGTTCAGCTCTGCAGTAGCCTCTTTG
>JAFQWR010000165.1 GCA_017407365.1 Clostridia bacterium | reverse complement strand
CTACAAAAACAGCATCAATTTCTCGAAGCTCACCTTCAGCCTGAAATTTGAGGATGCCGACAGACCCGGTCAGATGGCAGAATTCGCCTTCGGTAAAAAGACGCAGAAATCCATCGTGGGAGCAACGCTCTCTGACGATGCCACCAACTACGGCTATATGCTCCGTATTGCTCCCTCGGGTACCATTACGCTTGTAAAGACGGATACGGGTGCCAATATGCGTACGCTGATGAATTACGACTGTGCAAGCGACTTCGGCGTAACCTTCGAGGATCTTGCCTTCCATAAAATAACCGTATATCGCGCGCTCGAGGGCGAAAAAATGAAAATCGCTCTGTTCATCGATGACAGTACGTATGGCTACTATGCGGTGGACGAGGACTACTACGCTCCCAACTATCCCATGGAGGGCTTCCTTTCCTTTGGTAACACCTCCGAAAAATCGGCATATTTCGTAAAGGATATCCTGTTTGAGGGCACCGAAACGGATGTTGCCTCCACTCTGTATGCAGATGCGGTAAACTTTGTGACCTACTACGAGGAGGAGGGTGAGGGCTACGTATTCTTTGCATTCGACAGCGCATCCTATACCACCAAGTGGGTAGAGGTTTATGCCTCGGATGCAAGCGGTGAGCAGAAGGAGCTGCTCGGCAGAGTATTCCCCAAAAACACCACCTTTGCGCTTGGCGATTACGACGGTGAGTACGTTGTTGTAAAGAGCGTGGGCTTTACCGAAAAGGGCAGCAAGACCGAGCTGTTAAAGCTTGAGGAGATTGCTCCCAAATTTGAAAACACGGCAGAGGTTAAGCGCATTGCCGTAAAGAGCGACGAAAACGGCGCATACTTCGTATACGCAGGCACCAACGAGGAATTCCGTCCCGTGGGCGGCAACTATATGGGGCTCAGAGGCGGTGACCACTCCACCTTCGACGCCGCAACCTCCTTCACCGATGCGGATTACGATCCCTACAAGGCGGAGGCTATGCTGAAGAATTTCTCTCAGAACTACGGTAACGTAATCAGAGTATTCCTCATCGGCAGAACGTCCACCAACCCCGGTATCAGCGGTGACCCCGTTTACGACATCAACGACAGCAAATACTATTACGAGGGTCTTTACAGACCGTATATGGAAAACGTTACGCACTTTTTACGTACCGCTCAGCAATACGGCGTATACGTTATGCTCACCCTGGGCGATGCAGACGTTCCCTCCAACCCCTACTATATGAATCTGCAAGGCGGCGTTTCGCTTTCCAGAAACTATATGTACTTCTCCGCTAAGGGTGTAAACGCACGCAAGACGTACGCCAAAAACGTAATGTCCTATTTTGCAAACGAGGCGCCCGACTGTGTAAGCGGCATCTTCTCCATCGAGCTGCAAAACGAGTTTGCGGTATACGGCGATCAGTGGCCCTTCAACGAAACGAGCGGCACGGTTACCACCGCAAACGGCAAGACGTACGATATGGGCGATCTGGAATCCCGCGAGCTTTGCTATCGCGAGGGCGTTGCCTACTACATCAATCAGGTATACAGCGGCATCAAGTCGGTAGACCCCAAGATGCTGGTAAACGAGGGTACCTTTACCCGTAACATCGTAGGAAACAACGACGTATACGGTATGACGGGCATCAACTCCGGTGATATCCGCCTGCCCGCAACCTTTGATATTTACTTAAACACCAACATCGACTTCCTCGATCTGCACATCTACTTTGCAAACCGCTCGGGCAATACCGTTATCAGCTCGTTTGCAGATGACCTCGAGGGTATGAATTACTGGTCGGACGAGGTGGCTGAGCTGCTCAAATCCAAGCCCATCTTTATGGGTGAATTCGGCCCGAGTGCAAGAATCTTCAAAACGAGCCAGGAGGCAGAAAACGTATGGAAGGAAACCATTCGTCTGGCAACCGAATCCGGCTTCAAGGGCTTTGCGGTCTGGACGCTGGAATCTCACTCCCAGACAGAATGCTGGAACATTCTTGCCAACGACGGTAAGTTTGACCTGTTCCGTGAGCTTGTGCGCATCCACCACGGAGTGGAAGCAACCGACGGCATCACGGCAGAGGACGTTACCGTTGAAGCAGGTAAGGAATGGGCTCCCGTTCTTAACGGCACGGCAGAGGGTGACAGAATTACCTACTACGTAAACGGCGAAAAGCTCACCTCCTTTGTATTTGAAAAGGCGGGGGAATACGAGGTAACCTACACCGTAGAAAGAGAGTTTGCCGAAACGAAAACGGCTACCTTTAAGGTAACCGTAACCGGTGGAGAAAAGCAGCCTGCATCCGGCGGCGGTTGCGGCGGTGTTGTAGGTGGCGTAAGCGCAGGCATCGTTGCAATGCTTCTTTTTGGTGCGGCTCTCCGCAAGGGTAAAAATTCCTTTTAAGAAGGTCTGTAATGTTTAACAAAATCAAAAAAATATTCGCGATCCTGCTCATCGCCGTCTGCTTTGCTTCTATGGCTATCAAGGCGGTGGGCGGGAACAACGCCAAGCAGATTACGCTTTCCTTCTGGGGTACAAACCTGCCCTATCAGTTTGCCTTAGAGGGAATAGCTGCGCAGTACAACGAGATGCAGGATGAGTACGAGGTTGTCATCGATAAGCAGGATGCGGGCAACTACCGTATCTGGATGGGCGGCAGACTTGCCGGCGGCAATGCCTCCGACCTTCTTGCCACCACCAACGTATACGCCAACACCGATGCATCCAACGGCTATCTGTACGATCTTTCCGAGGCACTCAATCAGCCCAATCCGTACAGCGATTCCGGGCTCAGCTGGAAGGACGATTTCAGCGGCACGTATCTCACGCAGGTGGCGTATGCAAACGACACCTCCAAGTTCTACTGCGTGCCCACCAATACCGTTTCCGTGCGCTTTATGATCAACACCGACATCTTAGAGCAAAACGGCATCGAAATCCCCACGGCAGACTGGACGTTTTCCGATTATCGCAGAATCTGCGAGAAGCTGGAAAACAGCGGCTACGAAACCGCAATGGAAATTGCCAATGCCAAGTTCATCAACTACACGGTAAGCTGGGCGATAGACATTATGATGGCGCAGCTGAAGTACGACGAGGTGCTTGGCTACGACAGAAATCAGAACGGACAGGTGGAAACAGAGGAGATCGTACGCGCCTTCTTAGAGGGTGAGGACCCTCTGGATATGGCAAAGGACACCGATTTCAAGGAGGTCATGCAGTTTATAAAGCTGTGGTCGCGCTATTGGGGCGAGGGCTTCAACTCCCGTGACGATACCTCCGAAAACTTCCTGCGTCAGACCGTCCCCATGATGTTTGGCGGCTCGTGGTCCGTTTCGGGCATCGAGCTTACGCTGAATAACGAAAACCCCGAGGCAGATAAAACCAACCCCTACAAGATGTTCAACTACATCTCCCTTCCCTTCCCCCGTTTAGAAAAGGAGGTATATCTCGATAAGGATACCACCTTTACCTTTACCAACCTGAAGGAGGGGCTTCCCTTGCAGGAGCTTGGTGAGCCCTCGGGCTGCTTCTGTATTCCCAAATCTACGGTAGAGGCGGGCAAGCTTGAGGGAACGTTGGATTTTCTGCGCTTTTTTACCTCCGCACAAGCGGCAAGCTATATGGCGGAAAAGGCGTACGAGATTCCCGTAATCAAAAATGTGGAGATCAACGAAAAGATGTACGATTTCCTGCCCCCCGAAAACAGTGAATCCATCCGTATGAGATTCAACCTGCTCAATCTTTCGGACGGCGTGGCATCGGAATATCACTTCAAGCAGGTGCAGATGTATCTGATGGAGGGAGCCTCCTCCATTTCGCTCAGCACGCTGTGCAGAAACGTGCAGGCAAAATACGAAGAGGTCACAGAGCTGATCCGTGACGACAACGGATGGGAGTGGTGAGTATGACGAAAGAAAAAAAGAGCTTAAAGAAAATCAACTTCACACCCTATCTGATGATTTTGCCCATCATGATTCTTCTTTCCATCTTTGCCTTCTATCCCATTGCGCTTTCGGTTATCAAATCGTTATTCCGCTGGTCGGGCACGTTTGGCAACGACGGTGTAAACACCTTCATCGGCTTTAAGAACTTCATCGAGCTGTTTCAGGACGAGATTTTTCTGCAAAGCTGGGGCAATACCCTGTTCTTTATTATCACGGGCTCGGTCATCAATCTGATTTTCCCCTTCTTATGCGCACTGCTGATTTTTTCAATCGGCAACGAAAAAATCTCTTACCGCTGGCGTGTTGCCTTTGTGGCTCCCATGGTGGTGCCCTCGATGGTCGTGTTTTTGCTGTGGCAGTTTATCTACGACGTGGATATGGGTGTTGTCAACAACCTGCTTCAGCTTTTCGGCGCAAACAAGGTGGATCTTCTGGGCAATCCCGACAGCGTAAAGTGGGCAATCCGCTTTATGGGCTTCCCGTGGGTGGGCGGTACCTTCCTGCTTGTTTACATAGCAGGTCTTTCGGGTATCGACAACTCCCTCAGAGAGGCTGCAAAAATCGACGGTGCAAGTGCGCTTTACCGTATTTTTGCCATCGATATTCCGCTTAGCAAGCCCCAGTTCAAAATGATTTTAACGCTTTCGATTATCGGTGAAATTCAGGACTTTGTAAAAATTCAGACGGTCACCGAGGGCGGCCCGGGATACAGCTCGTATGTGCCCGGTCTGTATATGTATAAGGTAGCGTTCGATTCCAACGAATACGGCAAGGCGTGTGCCATCGGCGTGACCATGCTCGTGGTAATGCTTTTTGCATCCTTCCTGATGAATGTACTGTTTAAGAAGGAGGATATTGACTGATGATGTCCGCAAAAGCTCTCAGAAAAACCAAGTTTATCGTAATCAACGTGGTGCTTGCCATCTTTTTGCTGTTTACGCTTGTGCCGGTTTATGTCATGATCGTAAACTCCTTCAAAACGCAGAACCAGCTGCTTGACAACGTGCTTGTGTTTTCCTTTCCGCTGTATTTCCGCAACTACGTCGACGCCTTCAACCGCATCTTCCCCTTTATCTGGAATTCGGTTACCGTTGCCGTGGTTTCCACCGTGGGCATCACGCTGATTGCCGCGCTCACGGGCTATGCCTTCGGGCACTTCGACTTCAAGGGCAAGGGACTGCTGTTCACGCTGATCATCGTCAATATGATGATTCCCGGCATACTGACGCTTGTGCCCAGCTATCTTGTTGTGGTAAAAATCAATCTGTATAACACGCAGTTTGCTCTGCTTCTGCCCTATCTTGCAACGGGCTCCGTTATGGGCATCTACCTTGTCAGGGGCTTTGTGGAGCAGCTGCCCAAAACCATCTTCGAGGCGGCAAAGATAGACGGTATCACCGAGCTGCAATGCTTTATCTACATCGGTATGCCCCTTGTCAAAACGATTCTTACCACCGTGTCTATTCTGGCGCTGTTGAATGTATGGAACGATATCGTATGGCCGATGCTTGTTCTGGATAACGACAACATCAAAACCATACCGCTCGGTCTGTTAGAGTTCAATCAGCAGCAGGGCGCAAACAAGGGCGCATTATTTGCAGGCTATATTCTGGCGTCTGTTCCGTTGCTTTTATACTTCATTTTCAATCTGCGCAGCTTTATGGATAGCTTAGTAGAAGGAGCAATCAAATGACAAACAGCTTTGTGCCCTTTGGCTTTCAGTATTATCGTGCGCCCACTCCCGAAAAAACGGAGTGGGAAAGCGACCTTAAAAACATCGCAGCCTACGGCTACAATACGGTAAAGTATTGGATTCAATGGCGTTGGAACGAGCCCGTAAAGGGAGAGTACGATTTTTCGGATATCGATGCGCTTATGGATCTTGCGCAGAAATACGGCTTAAAGGTTGTGCTCAACACCATTTTAGAGGTATCGCCCGTATGGTTGGACCGTGAGCTTCCCGATAGCGCTATGATTTCCGCAAGAGGAGAGCGTGTCACGGGCTATGCCTCCGAATACCGTCAGATAGGCGGTATGCCCGGGCCCTGCTATCACCACGAAAAGGCAAACGAATACAAAATGAAGTTCCTTGCCGAGTGCGTGAAGCGCTATGCCAATCATCCCGCTCTGTATATCTGGGATGTCTGGAACGAGCCCGAGCTCACCGAGGGCATCTACCGCGAGCCGAAAACGGAAAACCTTCTGTGCTACTGTCCGCATTCCGTGCGTGCGTTTGCCCTTTGGCTTCAAAACAAATACGGCACGGTGCAAAGGCTCAACGAGGTGTGGGGCAGAAGATATCAGAGCTTCGAGGAGGCAGAGCCTGCCCGTCGCTTTGGCACTAACGCCGATATGATCGACTGGCGTCTGTTCTTCTGTGACACAATTACAAACGAGCTGAAAAAGCGCGTGGAAACGGTGAAGCAGTACGACTGCGTGCATCCCGTGATGTGCCATACCGTTCCGTTACCCCTGTTCAACAGCATCACCTGTTGCAGCGATGATTTTTCCATTGCAAAATACGGCGACTTCATCGGCAACAGCGTTGGTTCCAACCCCATGGCGGCAGATCTGCTGAAAAGCACGGCAGAGGGAAAGGGCATCATCAACGCAGAGATTCACTCCTGCTATGGCAGTGCGCTCAACGGCTTCCGTATGCCGGACGTAAACGATATGCTCCGCCACGTATTCATCCCCCTCGTGCACGGCAGTAAGGGCTTTTTGTACTGGCAATACCGCCCCGAGCTTCTGGGTGACGAGGCACCTGCGTGGGGCAACGTTGCTCTTGACGGCAGTGATACCCCCTGGAACGAAATCACCGTGCAGATGAACGGCATTGTCAAGCAGTATCTGCCCGAGATTCTTGCCTACACCCCGCCCTGCAAGGAAATTGCCATTTATATCGACAAGGCAAACGAAATCTACACGTGGGAGGCCTCCCGCGATACCAGACTGTTCACGCAGTCGATGACGGGTGCCTACAACCTGTTCTACCGCAACAACTATGCGGTGGATTTTGTGGATGGCAACGGCGTTTTGCAGGGTAAGCTGAGCGATTATAAGGCGGTATATTTCCCTGCAACCTTCCTCTTCGACGAGCAGAAGGCGCAAAAGCTCACCGAATACGTTTCCAACGGCGGCATCGCAATCGTTGAGGCGCTCTTCGGCAACGAAAACGAGCTGAGCGGCAGACATTGCAAAAATCTGCCCGGCTGTGGCATCGCCGAGCTTTTAGGGGTAAAAATCGAAAAGATTTTCTCCTCCACGATGATTGAAAACGGCTACGACGGAAAGGTGTTCACCTCCGATAGCGGCGAGGTCATTCCCTTCTACGACGGCGAAACTCTTCTTTCCGGCTCCAGGTATATGCTCACCTATACGGGGAATGCGGGCAAGCCTTTGGCAGCCTTCTCCGAAACGCGCTGTGCCGCCGCTGAGTATCGCATCGGCAAGGGTAAGCTGATCAATATCGCAACGCTGTTTGCGCACGGCTATCACCTTACGGGCAATGCAAGCAATCTGCGTTGGCTGCGCAAAATCGTGGGCGAGCCCTACCGCTTTTCCTACCTGCCCGCAGGTCTTCGTGCAGACGAGGTTGCGGTAAACGGCAGAGGCTTCACCGTAGTCGAAAACGCCACGGGTGAGGACGTAAGCTTTACCTTAAAGAATGCTACCGTGTTGGAGGTAGTGGGGGAATGCACGCTTTCAGAGGATATTTTAACCCTCAAAAAGGATAAAACTGCATTGATAAAAATAAAAAGATAGCAAAAAAGATATACAAAAGCAAGCGTTTTGTGTTATAATGCAGTAGAGGAGTTATATATGATCAACTTGCATTATGCCTACAATTACGTATACGAGCAGATATTGAACGAGCTGAAGGAAAAGGGCAAGGAAAATATCACTGTTCTTTCCACCGAAAAGGAATATTGCGAAAGGTTTGACGTCAGCCTTACCACCGTGCGCAGAGCGCTGGACAGGCTGTATAAGGAAAAGATTATCGTAAAGGTAAAGGGCAAGGGCTCCGTGATCAGTGATAAGGTCAGGTGCCTGAAAATGCCACCCAATCGGTTTATCGGCGTTCTGATGCTTCCCTTCGATGACGTGCAGTCTGAAAGCATTTCTCAGGGGCGGTACCGCTACGTCAATCCCTATGCGCAAAAAATCTACAAGGCAATTTACAACGAGCTTGGCTCAGAGTTCGATCTGCTGATCGACACCATCGAGGCAGACAGCATACCGCAAAGGTTTGCAGGCTCCGTGCTGGATATGGCAGATAAAATCCTGGTAATAGGAGAGATCAAAAAAGAGGTGATCGAATATCTGCACGCGCGCGGTAAATGCGTGGTGGCGTACAACTTTTTCGAAAAGGGCGTCAACGTTGCAAGGGTAAACAACGACGAAAGGCAGCAGTATAAAAATATGACTGAGCTTTTCGTTCAGGCGGGTCACACAAAAATCGCCTGCATCAACGGCGTCAACGTCTTTTCGGAATCGATTGAGCGGTATATGGGCTTTCAGGACGCTATGATTATGAGCGATCTGTATATCGAAAACAAATACGTGCGGTGGGGCGATATGACGCCGGAAAGCGGCTACACGCTCACCAAGGAGCTTCTTGCTCTTGCAGATCCTCCCACGGCAATCGTCTGTGTAAACGACGGCGTTGCCATCGGCGCATACGATGCCATCGAGGAGGCAGGGCTTACCGTGGGTAAGGATATAGCTCTTTCCGGTCACGACAATTGCCCGATGCCCAGCGAAAAATATCTGGTTACCACCATAGACCCCGATTACGAGGCGGTGGGCAAAAAAATCGTCGAGCTTCTTCGCAGAGATACCTGGATAGATGACGAATACATCATTCCCGGAAAAATGATCATAAGGTGATGGATATGAAAAAATTAT
>JAFQWR010000164.1 GCA_017407365.1 Clostridia bacterium | reverse complement strand
TGGTAACAATCGCCTGAGGAACTTCCTCGTAGCGAGCCTCTTCCATATAGAAGGAGCCTCTGCCCTGCGTCATACTGCGAAGGTCGGTAGCATAACGGAACATTTCTGCCAAGGGTACCTCTGCGTTGATCTGCTGGTTGCCGTCTACCGCATCCATACCGAGGATTCTGCCGCGACGCTTGTTGAGGTCGCCCATGATATCGCCGATGTAGGATTCGGGTACGGTGATTACTACCGAGTAGATGGGCTCTAACAGAACGGGGTTCGCACGGGATAAGCCATCCTTGAATGCGAGGTGAGCCGCTACCTTGAAGGCTTCTTCCGAGGAGTCTACGTCGTGGTAGCTACCGCCGGTGATGACTGCACGCAGGTTTACTACGGGACAGCCTGCAAGAACGCCCTTAGAGAGCTTTTCTCTTAAGCCCTTTTCAACTGCGGGGATGTACTGACGGGGAACCTCACCGCCAACAACCTCGTCGCCGAATTCGAAATCACCATCGGGGAAGGGCTCGAAGCGAACCTTACAGTGACCGTACTGACCGTGGCCGCCCGATTGCTTTTTGTGCTTACCTTCTGCATCCACTTTTTTGCGGATGGTTTCACGGTAGGGAACGCGAGGCGTTTTGATTACCGCTTCTGCGTTGAATTTGCTCTTTAAGCGTTTTACCAATACGTCGAGGTGCGTTTCGCCCAAGCCGTTCAGTAAGGTTTCGCCCGTGTCGGTGTTCTTGGTGATGGTGAAGGTTACGTCCTCCTCCATCAGACGGTTGAAGCCGCCGAATACCTTATCCTCATCGCCCGTCTTTGCGCTCATAACGCACATGCTGTATACGGGTCTGGGGAATACCATATCGTCGAAGCGAACGTCTACCGAGGGATCGCAAAGGGTATCGCCCGTGCCGGTGATGGCAAGCTTTGCAAAGGCACCGATATCACCAACGGTGATTTCATCTGCGGTTTCCTGCTTTTTGCCACGGGGATATAATACGGAGCCTACACGCTCGGTTTTGTCTTTATTTACGTTTTTGATGGTAACGCCCGATTTTACGCTGCCGGCAAATACCTTAAAGAAGTTCAGCTTGCCAACGAACGGATCGGCGAACGTTTTGAATACGCGGCACACGAAGGGAGCGTCTGCCTTTGCTTCCACCGTGATTGCCTCGCCTGCGGAGTTCTTTGCCTTAACGGAGGCGGGAGGACAGGGCATACCTGCAACGAGCTCGTCCATCAGAACGAATACACCCTTGTTGTTTAATGCACTGCCTGCAAATACGGGAATGACGCTGCCGGACTGAATGCCCTTAGAGATACCCAGCTTGATTTCTTCGGGAGAAAGCGTGCCTTCCTCGAAGAACTTTTCTAAAAGCTCCTCGTCGTTTTCAGCAGCGGTTTCTACCAGCGATTCCAGAATAGAATCGAGGTCTGCCTGATATTCTGCGGGAACGTCACCCTCGATGGGCTTGCCGTCTGCAAACATAAACGCTCTGCGGTCGAGCACGCTTACATAGCCCTTCATCTTGGTGTCTACCATGATGGGGATGATCAGCGAAGCCATACGGCGGGGATAAGCCTCGTCCAGAGCCTTATAGGTTGCTAAGTAGTTTGCGTTTTCTTTATCCATGCCGTTGATAAAGATCATAGCGGGCTTGTTGTTAGCCGCCAGAATACGCATAGCCTTTTCTGCGCCAACGGGAACAACTCCGTTTGCGCCGATAACGATAACACCGCAGTCAGCTGCGGTCATAGCCTCAATCGTTTCACCCTCGAAATCGAAGAAGCCGGGAACGTCGATCAGATTGATTTTAACACCGTTCCACTCAGCGTATGCCAAGGAAAGCGAAAGCGAGATTTTACGAGCGATTTCCTGCTCGTCGAAGTCCATCGCCGAAGTACCGTCGGTAACCTTGCCCAAACGGTCGATGCTTTTTGCGTTGTAAAGGATCGCTTCACACAGTGTTGTTTTGCCTTCACCGCCGTGACCGAGCACGGCTACGTTACGGATTTTGTCACAAGTAAACTTGCCCATAGGTGATTTTACCCCTGTATTTTATTTGTAAGTCTGATGATCGTGAAAGCATGAACGAAGAAATTTCTCACCATTCTCCACGCGTCAATACACAAAGCTTCAGAAAAAGTCTTACCTATATATTATATACGATATGAAGGACAATTTCAAGGGGTTTTTGAAAAATAGTTTGAAATACGCCGAATTTTTTGCATAACGCATAAAATCCCTTGTGCAATCTGCCTATGAATGAGAGGTGTACTATCGGTTTTTCTGTTGATCCGGATAAAAAAAACCGCCGCACATTTCTCTGCGACGGTCTTACTTTTTAAGACTTGCTCTTAAAGCTATCCTTTAAGCCAACAATTTCGATGTAGGTGTTTTCTGCTTCCTTCACATAGTAGCCCATGCGGATAAACTGGAAGCGCTCTCCCACAGCCTTTTCACGAAGATACGGCTCGGTGTAGCCCTGATATACGGTAAGACTGTTGGGGTTCAGCTTATCCATAAAGTCCTCTGCGTCCTTTTCGGGGTCGAGAAGCTCTCCGTATACCTTGAAGGTGGTGGGCACAGCGTGCTCTGCATTTACCCACTGAATGGTGCCCTTTGCCTTTACGCCGCTGGTGTCGTTGCCGCTGAAGGAATCGGGCAGGTATTCGCACTCTACGTAGTCGATAGAGCCGTCCTCCTTTTTCACCACACCCGTGCAACGCACGATATATGCAGATTTCAGGCGTACAACACCGCCGATTTTCATACGGAAGTATTTGGGCGGAGGATTTTCGGAGAAGTCGTCGGCGTCGATATAAATCTCCTTACCGAAGCGCACGGGACGGGAGCCTGCATTTTCGGCACCGGGGTTGATGTCAAACATACCGTCTGCACCACCGGGCTCGTAGTTGGTGATGACCACCTTTACGGGATTTTTCACCGCCATGGCACGCTCTGCGTTTGCATTCAGATAGTCGCGCACGCAATGCTCTAAGTAGGCGTAATCTACCTCGGAATTTGCCTTGGCAACACCAACGAGCTCGCAGAATTTTTTTACAGCCTCGGGCGGGTAGCCACGGTGACGGATGCCGCAAATGGTGGGCATACGGGGGTCATCCCAGCCCTCCACCTTACCTTCCTCTACAAGACGGCGCAAAAAGCGCTTGCTCATAACGGTGTTGGTGAGGTTCAGACGTGCAAATTCATACTGATGGGGCTTTTTCTCAAAGCCGCATACATCTACCGCCCAATCGTACAGAGGACGGTGATCCTCAAATTCCAGCGTGCAGATGGAATGGGTAATGCCCTCAATCGCATCAGAAATGGGATGGGTGAAATCGTACATGGGATAGATGCACCATTTATCGCCCGTACGGTGATGGCTTGCGTGTAAAATGCGGTATAATACGGGATCGCGCATATTGAGGTTGGGCGAGCTCATATCAATTTTCGCACGCAAAACACGGGAGCCGTCGGGGAATTCACCCGCCTTCATACGCATAAACAGATCGAGGTTTTCTTCCACGCTACGGTCACGGTAGGGGCTGTTTTTACCGGGCTCCTTGAGCGTACCGCGATATTCACGGATCTCCTCCGCAGAAAGATCGTCTACATACGCCTTACCCTCTTTTACGAGCTTTACCGCAAATTCGAAGATCTGATCAAAATAATCGGAGGCGTAAAAAAGCTTATCCCACTGAAAGCCCAGCCAACGGATGTCCTCAAAAATGGAATCCACATACTCGACGTCCTCCTTGGTGGGGTTGGTATCGTCGAATCTGAGATTGGTTTTACCGCCGTACTGCTCAGCCACACCAAAGTTCAGGCAAATGCTTTTTGCATGCCCGATGTGCAGATAGCCGTTGGGCTCAGGCGGGAAACGGGTAAGCACACCTTCCACGCGCCCTTCCCTTAAATCTTCTTCAATAATTTCGGTAATAAAGTTTTCCATAAAATATCCTTTTTGATGAAATGTTTACAATATCAATTACAGCAAATCGCCCTTTGCATCAGCCCATTAGTACAAACTTACACACCGAAAAAAACGGCTTAGATGCAAGTAGTACGAGGCAACCTCTGTGTTTGCTCTCTCTTTTCTTCTGCACGCACCAAAAACGGCTCAAATGCGAGCAGTACGAGGCAACCGCGGATTCCCCAAGGGCGCGTACCCCAGCGTACGTAACCGACGGGGAAACGCAAGGTTAACGAAGTAATGCGAAGTATTTCAGCCGTTTTTAGGAGAGACCGTTGATAACGCCATCAGCATCAATCGTCATCTTTGTTGCAGCAGGTGTTTTACCAAGACCGGGCATACGCATCATATCGCCGGCGATGGCTACAATGAAGCCTGCACCCTGATTGAGTTTGATTTCGTTGATTTTTACGGTAAAGCCCTCGGGTCTGCCAAGGAGTGCGGCATTATCGGAAAGAGAATACTGCGTTTTTGCGATGATTACGGGAAGCTTATCCTTGCCCATTTTTGCAATATGCTCTGCCTCGCGCTTAGCCTTGGGGCTTAAAGCAACACCCTTTGCGCCGTATACCTTAACGCATACATCGTTGAGCTTCTGCTCGATGCTGTCGTTTAAGTCGTACGCATAAACGGGCTCAGCCACGGGCTGCTCGCAGTGCTTGAGTACAGCCTTTGCAAGCTCTACCGCACCTGCACCGCCGTCGCCCCATGCCGTGGAGCGGACGAGGGTTGCGCCGTCTTTTTCGCAAAGCTCTTTAAGGAGCAGATATTCTTCCTCGGTATCGGTGGAATAGCGGTTGAGCGCAACCACACAGGGAAGCTTGTAAACGTTGGTAACGTTTTCGATGTGCTTTTTCAGGTTCTGATAGCCCTTGATGAGTGCCTCGTCGTTGGGAAGAAGCACGTCTGCCTTGGCTACGCCGCCGTTATATTTCAATGCCTTAACGGTTGCAACCACCACTACAACAGAGGGATTGACCTCTGCCACACGGCGTTTTACGTCAAGGAATTTCTCCGCACCAAGGTCAGCGCCGAAGCCTGCCTCGGTTACGGTGATATCGGCAAGACTCATAGCAACCTGCGTTGCTACAATGCTGTTGCAGCCGTGTGCGATATTGGCAAACGGTCCGCCGTGGATAAACACGGGTGCGCCCTCTAAGGTCTGCACCAGATTGGGATTCATCGCCTCTTTGAGGAGGATGGTCATAGCCTCATGCGCTTCGAGGTCCTTTGCGGTTACGGGCTCGCCGTTGAAGTTGTAGGCAACCAGAATGTTGCCAAGGCGCTGCTTTAAGTCTTCTAAATCCTTAGAAAGGCATAAAATAGCCATAACCTCGCTTGCGGCGGTGATGTCGAAGCCAGCCGAAAGGGTTGCGCCGTTGCCCACGCCCTGACCGGTTACGATGGTGCGTAAGGAGCGGTCGTTCATATCGATTGCTCTGCGCCACAGAATTTTGGTGGGGTCAATCTTTAAGGCATTGCCCTGGAAAATATGGTTGTCGAGCATTGCAGAAAGCAGGTTATTTGCCGCTGTGATTGCGTGCAGATCGCCCGTGAAATGCAGGTTGATTTCTTCCATAGGCACAACCTGGGACTTTCCGCCGCCCGTTGCGCCGCCCTTAACGCCGAAAACAGGGCCGAGAGAGGGCTCTCTGAGCGCACCTGCCACCTTAACGCCCATGCTTTGCAGAGCGTCAATCAGACCGATGGAAACGGTGGTTTTACCCTCGCCCAGAGGGGTGGGGTTCATCGCGGTGACAAGCACCAGCTTGCCGCGCTCCTTGGTGGGCTTACGCAAAACCTTCGCTTTGATTTTGCCGTAGCACTCTAAATCCTGCTCGCCAAGACCAAGCTTTGCGGCGATTTCCTGAATGGGTTTTGCCTGATAGGCTCTTGCAATTTCGATATCGGTCATCATAAGGCTACCTCTTTTTTATTTATGTCCGCAGCAATCGTGCGGAAAACGGATTTCGGAGGGAACGGCGCCAAACACGCCGCCGTGATCGCAAAATCCGAATTTTTCTAAATACGCTCTTTCGCCGTTTGCCAGAACATAACGGCATTCTACACCGGATGCCTTCAACAAAACGGTGCGGAAGAGCATTTCGCGACAGAAGGCATCATCGGTGAGCAGGGCGGGGTCATCCACAAAAAGATCCTCTCCCTTGCGGTAGAAGCGACAAACGCCCAACACCTCCGTTTCGTTCTGAAACAGGGCGGCGTGCCACGAAAAATTATCGTGCTCATCCAGCCCTCTGCCAAGCGCCTCGGTGCGCACCCGTTCGATAACGGGCATTTCGATAAATTCACTTACCTTCAGCATAATTACGATTATATCCTTTTTTGCGCAACTTGTCAAGTTTGTAGCGCAACAAATCGCACAAAAGAGAAGCACCGCACCCAAGCGGCAGCCTCCCTTTATGCGCATTCTGTATTATTCCTCTTCCTCTGCGTCGGTGATCAGATCCTCCGTCACCTCGCCTGCCGCATACTTTGCACGCAGCTTTGCCTCGATTTCTGCGGCGATTTCGGGATGCGACTTCAGGAAATTCTTTGCGTTTTCTCTGCCCTGACCGATACGGTCGCCGCCGTAGCTGAACCAGGAACCGCTCTTTTCTATGATTTCGTTTTCGACGGCAATGTCAAACAGACTGCCCTCGTAGGAGATGCCCTCGCCGTACATAATTTCGAACTCTGCCTGGGTGAAGGGAGGAGCAAGCTTGTTTTTTACCACCTTTACACGCACACGGTTGCCAACGAACTCCTTGTTGTCGCCCTTGATGCTTTCGATGCGGCGCACGTCCAGACGCACGCTTGCATAGAATTTGAGTGCCTTACCGCCCGTGGTGGTTTCGGGGGAGCCAAACATAACGCCAACCTTTTCGCGCAGCTGGTTGATAAAGATGACGCAGGTGTTGGATTTGGAGATGACGGGGGTGAGCTTACGAAGCGCCTGACTCATCAGACGTGCCTGCAAGCCTACGTGGGAATCACCCATTTCGCCATCGATTTCTGCCTTGGGGGTGAGCGCCGCTACCGAGTCGATAACCACGACATCCACCGCACCGCTGCGAACGAGCAGCTCGCAGATATCGAGCGCCTGCTCGCCGTTATCGGGCTGAGAAACGTAAAGCTCATCTACATTTACGCCCAGCTTTTTGGCATAGATGGGGTCTAATGCGTGCTCTGCATCGATGAAAGCGGCAATGCCGCCCTGCTTCTGCGCCTCTGCAATTACGTGCAGAGTGACGGTGGTTTTACCCGAAGCCTCAGGACCGTAAATTTCTACCACTCTTCCGCGGGGCAGACCGCCGATGCCAAGCGCAAGGTCGATGGCAAGACAGCCCGTGGGAATGACGTCCACACCCTTATAGGCGGCGGAATCGCCAAGCTTGATGATGGCGCCCTTGCCGAATTGCTTATCTGCCTGCGCAAGGACAAGCTCTATTGCCTTCTTTTTTTCCTCTCCCGAGCTTTTTTCGTATACGCCCGTTTGTTTAACTGCCATAACTGTTCTCTCCTTCGCTTACAGATGCAAGCTGTTATTTATGAAATGTGTAACCCCGTGTAGAGGTTGCGCTTGGTAACCGTGCAGATTGCGTAAAACAGCGCGGCATTTGCCGCCGCAAGACGCACCTCACTTCTGGAACCTGCGAATTGCCGCTTGAACACGTGCGTTTTGCCCTCGTGCCATACGGCGATATACGTAAGCCCCACAGGCTTGCCCTCGTCGGGCATGGGGCCTGCAAGACCCGTGGTTGCTATTGCGATATCCACACCGCTTGCCGCAAGCCCACGCACCATAGCGTCTGCCGTTTCGTTGGATATTGCGCCCTTTTGGCGGATAATCTGCTCGGGCACGCCCAGACGGTGGATTTTTGCGTGACTTGCATAGGTGACGGCGCCCTCGTAGAACACCTCACTTGCGCCCGGCTGAGATACGATACGGTCGCAAATCAGACCGCCCGTGAGCGACTCTGCCACACCCAGCGCATAGTTGTAGTGCCTTAAAAGCTTAATCAGCGTTTCCTCTAAGGTGACGTCCTCTTCGGCGTAGAGGCTGCTCTGAAAATAGCGGTATACACTGCTGAACGTTTGCTCTATCACCGTTTCGTAGGCGGGGTCCCTGCGCTTACGGGGCTTTAAGCACACCGAAAGCGTGATATCCAGCCCGCCGTTATCGTAGACGTAGTAGCTTGCAAAGCGGCCGACGTCCCGAAGAAGAAGGGACATCCCCGACGCCACCTCAAACTGCGTTAAGCCGCACAGCTTGAATACCTTCCGCGGGATTTCACTGCATACCCCCTCCAGCATAAAGGCTGCTACGGGCTCCGTTTCCAGCAGGAAGAACACCCTTTTGCCGTTATGCTCCAATACAAGCTCGGGAAGCTCACTGCCTGAGGGCAGGCGTTTTGCGTTTTCGGGAATCACCCAAAGCGCCTTGGTATCCTTCGTTTTTTTGCCAACCGCATACTGCGCGCGAATGCCCTCGTCCTCAACGGCATTGATGCCGAGGCAGGCACAGACCGCCTCTTTGGCAGGGCAGCTGAGATAATCGAGCAATACAATAATGTCGGAATCCTGCACGGCAAGGGCAAGCTGAGCCTGCAATTGCTCACGGCTTTGCGCCATTACGCTGACCGTACGGCATCCGCAGCCATAGGTATATAGCCACCTTTCAGCGGCAACACACGCCCTTTGGCTACTCTGCCTGTATGCTGCAAATGATGGTTGTATGACCGTTGCCTGCACAGCGATTCCTCCTTAAGACTTTAACACCTGTTTGTTTTTTACGATATAGTTGATGCCGGAATACAGCGTCATTAAAACTGCCAGACAGCCCACGGCGTAGCCTATATAGGACAGCACGGAAAACCATACCGCCTCACTGCCTAAAAATGCCGCACGCACCATAAGGAGAAGAATGGCGGCAATCTGCAGACAGGTTTTGATTTTTCCGCTTTTATCTGCGGCAATCACCACGTTGTTTGCGGCGGCAATCTGACGGAAGCCGGAAACAATCAGCTCTCTTGCAACGATAATCGAGCTTCCGATTGCACCGAAGGGTGCAGGCACAGCCTCGATATCCACCAGCAAAAAGAGCGCAACCACCACAAGCACCTTATCGGCGATGGGGTCTAAAAACTTACCCATATTGGTGACAAGCCCACGGCTACGTGCAATGTATCCGTCCAAAAAATCGGTGAAGGATGCGATTGCAAAGATGCCCGCCGCCCACAGAGGCGCATACGGAATGGCATCGATGTAGAATACGGCTACCATAATGGGAATGAGCATAATGCGAGCCAAGGTAATTTTATTGGGTAGATTCATTCTTCTTCTCCTTCGGTTACTGTACCCCTAAGGCAGAGCCCGAGGGTATCCGTGACGGTAACCTGATATATTTCGCCCTGAGCGATATCTCCGTCTGAGGTAAAATACACGGCGTTGTCGATATCGGGCGCATACGCCTCAGTTCTGCCGTAGAAGCAGCCAAGCTCAAAATCGATTCCGTCAGTCACCACGGTGACCGTTTTACCGATCATGGCCTCTGCCTTTTTCAGCATAATCTCCGCCTGCAACGCCTCTGCCTGCTCCTTGCGCCTTTGCTTCACCGCTTCATCCACCTGATCGGGGAAGGTCGCCGCCCTTGTGCCCTCTTCCTGAGAGTAGGCAAAAAAGCCTGCGTGCTCCAGCTCGTGCGCTTTAAGAAACTCCAGAATCTCGCAGAAGTCCTCCTCCGTTTCTCCGGGGAAGCCCACGATGAAGGTGGTGCGGATGGCAATATCGGGCATTTTTTCGCGTAGCTTACAGATGATTTCCTCCGTCTGCGCCTTGGTTGAGCGGCGGTTCATACGCCTTAAAATACCGTCTGATATGTGTTGCAGAGGGATGTCGATATACGGCACAACCTTGGGGTTTGTTGCCATTTCCTCTATCAGTCCGTCGGTAACGAGCTCGGGGTAGCAATACAAAAGGCGAATCCATTCCAGCCCCTCGATTTTTTTCAGCGCCTGCAAAAGCTCGGTTAAATGCAGCTGCTTATCCCAATCGTAGCCGTACCGTGTGACATCCTGCGCCACCAGAATCAGCTCTCTTGCGCCGCCCTCTACCAATGCCGTTGCCTCTTCTACCAAAAGTGCAATCGGCTTGGAGCGGTATCTGCCGCGCAGGTAGGGAATCAGACAATAAGAGCAAAAATTATTACAGCCGTCCGCAATCTTCAGATAGGCATAGTGCGGCGGCGTGGTGATGACACGCGCACCGGTAAACTGCCACTGCTCTGCGGGGGGCACCAGCGCAACCTGCTCCTCCTCCACGTATAAGCGAGCAATAACCTCTGCAACAGACTGCCAGGCATTTACGCCCATAACGGCATCTGCCTCGGTCAGCTCCTTCAGCTCCTCGCTGTACCCCTGCGGCAGACATCCCGTGACAATCAGCTTTTGCAGCTTCGCCGTTTGCTTCAGCTCGGAAAGCTCTAAAACGGTGGAGATTGCCTCTGCCCGTGCGCTTTCTAAAAAGGCGCAGGTGTTGACAATGAGAATCTCTGCCTCCTCCGGCCGCTGAACAAGGGTATGCCCCGCCGCCTGCAATGCGGCAAGCATATATTCGGTATCCACACGGTTTTTGTCGCACCCGAGCGATACCACGCCAATCTTTTTTGTTATCATAATCTTCCGTCCGCTATCCTTTTAAGCGGAACCTTCCTTTCGTTACAGCCCCAAAAAAAGGGGGCATTGCCTTACTTATTCGCCGAAGATTTCCTTGAATTGCTCCTCGGTAATCAAAACGTTACGCGGCTTGGCGCCGTCAAAGCCGGAAATATAGCCAAGCTGATTGAGCCTGTCGATGATCTTGGCTGCCTTGCCGTAGCCCCAGGAGAAATAGCGCTGTACCGTGGAAACAGCAATCCCACCTCTATCCAGAGCCAGACGCATAACTGCTTTCAGATCCTTATCGTTAATCATAGGATCCGGTCTTTCCTGAGCCTCCTCATCCGTTCCCCAGATGTCTACCTTTTTCTCGCAGATCTCTTCCTCTGCAAAAAAAGCACCCTCTTCGGTATCCTCTTCGCACTCCTCTTCGCACTCCTTCTCTTCCACAGGCAGGAAATACAGCAGAGCCTCTTCCTCCGTTACTGCGGCGGTGTAGAAATATTCCTCATTGCGCACCGCAAAGCCAAGCGCCTCAAGGCCCTGCAAAACGCTTTCTGCCACACCGGGCAGAGTATCGAAAACGCAACTGATTTCGATGGCGTCTGCGCCCTGCTCTTTGATTAAGTAAAACAGCACACGGCGCGAAAGCCAACGTCTTTTACTGATAAATTGATCACTCATTCTTTTTTCCTCCGAATATTATTTTACAGCAGTGCGGCTCATGCTCTTATACAAAAGCCGCAGCTGCTCTTTTTTCTGTTACGGCAATCACTCATCGATGTCGCCGTAAATTTCTCTGAACTGCTCCATGGTGATATACACCTGACGTGCCTTGGCACCGTCGAAGCCTGAGATATAGCCAAGCTTATCCAGCTTGTCGATCAGCTTGCCTGCTCTGCCGTAGCCCATACCGAAGTAGCGCTGTACCATGGCGATGGAAAGCTGCTTGCGCTCGATGCCCAGCTTTAAGATTCTGGGCAGCATCTTGTCGTTTTCCGATTCTGCGGCAACAAGCCCCTCCATAGCAACCTGCTCGTTGCTTTCCACAATCTCGGGCTCTGCCTCGGCAAACATTTCCATCATGATTTCGTCATCGTATTCCACCTCGCAGTTTGCCTTGACATAATCGACGATCATATCCATTTCCTTATCGTCGATGTATGCGCTCTGCACACGCTTGGGATCGGGCATTTCGGGAGTCTGATACAGCATATCGCCCCTGCCCAGGAGGTTTTCTGCACCGTAGAAGCCAACCGTCTGCGCATCTGCGCCACTGCTGACACGGAACGCAATACGGCTGGGCAGGTTGCTCTTGATGTCGCCCGTGATAACCTTTACCGAAGGACGCTGGGTGGCAATGATTAAGTGAATGCCTGCCGCACGCGCCTTGGCAGAAAGACGCTTGATGGCGCTTTCGATTGCCTCACGCTGCTTTGCGCTTGCCTCTACCAGATCGGCGTACTCGTCCACGACAAGCACGATGCGGTACAGGGGAGGCTCTTCCTCGGGATTGATGGCACGGTTGTATGCCTTCAGATTTTTTACCTTCTTTTCGGCGAACAGCGAATATCTGCGCTCCATCTCCTTCACCAACCAACGGAAGGCGGCAAGCGCACGCTCGTAGGTGGTGATGATTTCATCGATAAGCAGATGCGGCAGACCGCGATAGGAGGCAAACTCCACCTGCTTGGGGTCGATCAGAATCAGCTTTAAGTCGTTGGGCGAGGAATGGAACAGGAAACTGCTTAAAATACAGTTTACACACACCGATTTACCCGATCCGGTAGCACCCGCAATGAGCAGGTGGGGACAATCGGCAAGATCCATGACGATGTTTTCGCCCGCAACGTCTCTGCCAAGGATGAATACCGTGGGCGAATTGCTTTGCAGGAAGGCATCCGTCATGGCAACCTCCTTGAAGGTTACCATTTCACGCTGACGGTTTGCCGCCTCGATACCAAAGAGGTCGGTGCCTGCAATGGGCATTTCAATACGCACGGAACCGAGCATCAGCATTTCAAAATTGCTTCTCAGCGCCTTGACGCGCTCCATGCCGATATCAATGGGGAAGCGGATTTCGTAACGGGTTACTGTGGGCCCGTGAGAAATTTTTACAATATCTGCCTCGATGTTGCGGCTCTCAAACAGCCCAAGCAGCTTGTCGCGCACGGTGGCGCATTCCGATTCCCAATCGTAATCGCTGGGCTTGGGGTCGGCAAGCATATCCAGATCGGGAGCGGTGTATTCCAGCACAATGTGGCGGCGCTTGTAGGAGGGCTCCTCTTCTGCCTGCTCCTCTTCGACATCCGTTGAAGCAACGGTTGTGGCAGGAGCGGCGGACACCGCAGGCGTTGCAGGTGCAACGGGCGCAACGGGCACAACAGGTGCAACGGGTGCGGGCGCAGGCTCTTCCTCTACGTCAAAGGGAGACTCGTCCTCGGTGTCAAAGGGAGGCTCGTCCTCCTCGGGCTCATCCATTATAATCGGTTCATCGTATAAGGGCTTTTCTCCCTCAGCATAGGGGAAGCCAACAGCGGGCTCATCCTCGTCCTCGGGGGTATCCAACGAAGAGCCGAACGAGGGCAATGCGCTTCTGAACGGAGGATTTACAGGCTTTTCGGGAATTTCGGGCTCTTCCTCGTCCTCGGGCAGTTGCACAGGGACATCGGAATCATCTGCACCGATACCAAGGATGGGTGCTTGCTCTTCCTCCTGCTCCTGCTGCTCCTCCACAACAGGAAGGCGGATAATGGGAGGCTGTATCTCCTCCTCGGGCTGAGCTTTCATTATCTCGGGCTGAGGCTCAGCAGGCTTCTTTGCCTCGGGCTGAGGCTCGGAGGGAAGCTCCCTTTCCTTTACGGGCGCAGGTGCTTCCGCTTGCTTCTGCCTGAGGTAGGTGCTGTTGCTGATGATGGGAGCCTGCGGCTCTTCCTCTTCCACCTCTACGGGGGCAGGGGTAACTGCCTTGGGCTCCTCCTTTTTGACCTCTTCCCTTTCGGGCTGTTTCTTTTCGGGACGCTCACCGTTCTTTGCGGCAAGACGGTCGCGGTTTTGCTTTTCAAGCAGAGTGATGGGTCTGCCGTCCTCGTAGCCTACGATGATTTCTCCCAAACGCTTCAGCTCCTGCTCCTCAAACGAAAGCTCGGGCTCCTTTTCCGGAATAGGCTCGGGCTCCTTTCTTTGCTCAGGCTTGGGCTTGCCACTGCTCTTCTTTTCTGCATAGCGATCGCCGCTGATGATGGGGGCACGGTCGCCCTGATCTTCCTCAAAGCTGACGGTATCTAAAATGTAGCCCTCTCTCTTTGCACGCTCGATACGCTCTCTGCGTGCCTTTTCCTCAGGGGTGAGCCTCTCTTCACCGGCAGGCACAATTGCGTCCTGCCCGATAGACATGGGAATCTGATCGATGATGGGGTTTTTGCCGCTTCTTCTTACACCCGAATAGTGGGGCGTTGCCACGGGGGCTACGGGAGCCACGGGCATAATCGGTTGCGTGGGGGGCGCATAAATACTGCCAGTATCGTCATGCACGAAGGTGCGCTCGTCTGCGTCATCCTCTGCGGGATGATAATCGGAATCGGTAAGAATACCTGCCGAGGGAGTAAAGTCCAGCTCGGGCTCTGCCGAGATTACGGGCACAACCGAGGAGCTTTCGGAAATAACGGACTGCTCGCCGTAGATGCTGTCCCTTTTGGTTCTGCCTGCAAAATCGTCCACATAGGTGACGTTTTCCAGCGATTTGGGATCGCCTCCGTGAAAGAGAATATCACGTGCGCTGGGCTTTCCGCCCTTGGGCGCCTCCTCCACAGCAGGGGTTGCAACGGGAAGGGGCTGACGGTCATCCACACCGCCGCCAATGGGCTGGACCCTTGTATGCTCGCCGGGGATCAGAAGATCGTAGCCGCCGCTTTTAGTCGGCTGTGCGGACTTGGGAGAAAAGTCGATGATTTGCAGGGGCGAGGAGGGAGGATTCCCTCTGCCGCTATCCTTATGCGCATTGACATCGTAAGAAATGACGCCGTCGATTTTTCTGCCGCCCACGGGGCGCTCGCTTCTTTTTACCGCAACCGCCTTGATGTCAAGAGCAAGATAAACGGCAACGGCAAACAGCACGCCGAAAATGATGTAGCAACCAACGTTGCCCAGCAGGGCTTGCAGGGGATACAGCAGAGTGCCGAAAACGACACCGCCTGCATTGGCACCCGAAAGTCCCTCTAAGCCGCTACGGTAGATAGCGGAAATATAGCCGCCAAAGCTCTCTGCCTCCTTGATTACCGCAGAGGTGGTGGCAAGCTGCAGAAGCAGCATCAGAAACAGCAACGCCGCCGAAACGGAAAGGATACGGCGCAGGGGAGCCTCCAGCCTGCGCTCTGCGGCAATCATTAAGCCGCTCACGCTGAGGGCGGCAAAAAACGCATAGGAAAAAAGCCCCATGCTTGCCAGCACAAAGTAGAAAATCTCCTTACCGATGAAGCCAAACAGCCTACCTCCCGTAACCAGACAAAGCAGCACGAAAACGGACACCGTAAATACGACGATACCCGTGGCCTTTATCGGGGAGAGCGTGGATTTATTCACCTGTTTATTTCTTTGCGGTCTTTCGTTCGCCAAACCAGAACCTCCTGTTATAACCGTAGTTTTAATAATGCACAATGCGGGTCTGCCCTGCTTACACCTTATTTTGCGGTTAAGGTTACAGTAGGGCATAATACCTTACTTATCATTATAACATTATTGCCGAATTTTATCAAGGATTTTGTATGCCCCTATCAATTTTCCTTGGTTGAAAAGGCCTGTATTTTACCGCCGTGAGGCACCTTTTCAAGCGGGAAAAATCCCCCCGTTTTTTCTTCTTTTACTCCGCTTTTGCACAAAAAACAAAACCCCCTCTCCAAAACGGAAAAGGGGGATTGGATTTGAAAATAATTTGTTAAAAGGTGATATTATTGCAAAAGTCTGTTTGCAATACACCGACTTTATTCCACCGATACGATGTAGTAGTAGATGGGTTGACCGCCCATATGCACGTCTACCTCGCATTCGGGGAACGCCTCGGCAACACGGATGCAAAGCGCGGATGCCTGCTCCTCGGAAACCTCTGCGCCATAGTAGAGCGAAATCATTTCGCTGGTGGGCTTTTTCAGCTTTTCGATGAGCGCAAGGGTTACGTCGTCTACATTGCTTCCCTTGGTGAGAATGTGCTTGTTGTTCAGACCGATGATATCGCCCTCGTTGAGGTCAAGCCCGTCTACACTGGTGCTGCGAACGGCGTAGGTTACACTGCCCGACTCCACGTTTTCGATGGCGTTAGACATATTTACCTTGTTTTCCTCTACCGTTGCCTCGGGGTTGAACATCAGCACGGAGCTGATACCCTGAGGAATGCTCTTGGTGGGGATAACGTGCAGAACCTTGCCCTCTACCAATGCCTTTGCCTGCTCTGCGGCAAGAATGATGTTTTTGTTGTTGGGGAAGATGAAAATATGGCTTGCGTTCACCTTGCGCACAGCAGCAGCGATATCCTCTGCCGAGGGGTTCATCGTCTGCCCACCCTCTAAGATAACGTCTACCGTGAGATCCTTGAAGATAGCAGAAAGGCCCTCGCCTGAGCAGATGGCAAGCATACCCTGCTCCTTCTTCTGAGCCTCGTACAGCTTTTTGAGCTGACGGTTCTGCTCCAGCATATTTTCGATCTTGATGCGATCGACCTCACCCAGCTGAAGCGCATAGGTAAGCGCCTGACCGGGACGGTTGGTATGCACGTGCACCTTAACAAATTCGAGGTCACCTACAACCAGCACGGAATCGCCGATTGCCATCAGCTTTTCGCGCAGGCGCTCGATATCTGCCTGCGTGGTTTTTTTCATCAGATGCGTTACGAAGAATTCGGTGCAGTATGCAAATTCGATGTCACCGAGATCCTCATAGCTGACCATGGGCTCTGCCACGTCGATGGTGGGGCCTGCGTCACTTGCGGAATGATCCTCCTCGCCGGGAGCGATTTCCTCACCCCTGAGGCCGCAAAGCATACCCTTGAAGAAATAGATCAGGCCCTTGCCGCCTGCATCCACAACGCCCGCCTTTTTTAATACGTCGAGCATCTCGGGCGTTTGCGCTAAGATATCCTCGCCCACACGGATCACCTCGGAAAGGAAGCTATCCATATCCTTTGCGCCCTGCGGAGCCTTTTCGGCAATGACGCGGATGACGGTGAGCATCGTGCCCTCCTTGGGCTTGCTGACCGCCTTATACGAAACCTCAACGCCGCGCTTTAATGCCTTTACAAAAGACTTGCAGTCGATTTCGCCGCAATCCTTGAAGACATCGCAAAGACCGCGCAGAATCTGCGAGGTAATAACGCCGGAATTGCCGCGCGCACCTTTAAGCGCACCCTTGGAAATTGCCTCTGCAACAGCAGAAATTTCATTACCGGATTGCTGAGCAAGCTCCTTAACGGCAGCCTGCAAAGTCAAAGACATATTGGTGCCCGTGTCACCGTCGGGAACAGGGAAAACGTTAAGCGCGTCTATCACCTGTCTTTTTACCTCAACCATTTTGGCGCCGCTTAAAAACAGCTTACGCAGCCCGACGCCGTTTATTACTTTTTGCATAATTTGCAACTTCCTCCGATATGATTTACACCCCTTCCGCCCGTGCAGAAGCCACCTGCCTGCCCACGGACGCACATCGGCCTTCCTCAGCCAAAAACTACGCACAAAAACCCGAACGGCAGTATTGCCCTTCGGTGAAAATGATCTTTACAGTTCGATGCCGCAGACGATTACGTTGATGGTATCCACGATCATGCCTGCGAATTTTTCTACGTTATATTTAACCTGCTCGCGCAAGGTCTCGGATACGGCGGAAATGGAAACCCCGTATTTCAAGACGACGAAAAGGTCAATATAAATGCGGTCGCCAAGCGTTTCTACCTTCACCCCGCGGGAGCGGCGTGAGCGCTGAAATATCTCGGCAATATAATCGGTGAGCCTACGGGAAACGGTCTCCATTACGCCATAGCATTCCCTTGCGGTATGCGCCGCAACTGCGGCAATTGCCTCATCGGAAATACTGATCTGACCGTACACGTTTTTGGTGTTGACCGACATAAAACCTCCGTTTGCATGGCGCGCACAGTGCATTGGCACGCCTGTTTACCCATTTATTTTACTACACTTGCCAGCATTTTGCAAGTAATTTTCCACACATTCGCATTTTTTTTGAAAATACAGCCCCAAAAAGGTTGCATTTTAACTCGAATCGTGCTATTATAGTATGGCTCTTGTTATAAGGGCTTTTTATTTCAGTAACGTAATTCTCAAATATCGGAGGTATTATACAATGTCCAGAGTATGCAGCGTTTGCGGTAAAAGCAAAATGAGTGGCAACAAAGTAAGCCACAGTAATCGCAGAACCCCCAAAACCTACAGCGCCAACGTGCAGAAGGTTAAGGTTATGGCAGAAAACGGTGCTGTCAGCAGCGAATACGTTTGCGCTAAGTGCCTGAAAGCAGGCAAGGTCAACAGAACTTATTAAGATTATCGGTTCGTTTCGTTTAGGTTGACGTTTTTATTGCGCGGATGCCGTATGGGTCTCCGCGCTTTTTGCATACCCTTTTTTAAGCCCCACGTTAAAACGTTTGTGTTTTGCCGTGGGGTATGTTATACTATATGATAGCAAGCTGTATTTCATCGCAGGGCACACACGGCGTTTTTGCGCCTGCCTCTTTTTTGCCCCTCCCTTCAAACAGGCAGGGGGCATCTGCGAATGAAATATCGGGTAACCCCCAAGAAAAACGGCACTTTTTATGCGGAGCGCGCAAACAGTTTTACACAGGCAGAGGAAAGATTTGCCTTTTCTTCTGTTTTTTTGTATAATAATATGTAAGATCCTTTCCGCTTTTTCGGGCAGAGCAACCGTAATACAACACCTGCCCAAACGAGATACCTATGAAAAAAACCTGTATTCTTTTTTTATGCATCATTCTTGCGGCATCGGTAAGCGGCCTTGCCCTTGCAGGCGAGGGCGCCGTGCTTTTTGCCACGCCCTACGGCGACTATACCGAGTACGCCCTGTTTGACGGCCCCGATGGCGTAAGCACGTGGGGCAACACCCTTTACTGTCGGGACGGCAACAAGCTGTATTGCTACGAGGGCAATACCCTTTCTGCCTCGGGCAGTATGACGGAGAGCCCCTCTTCGATGCAAGCAACCGAGGGCGGTCTGTTTGCACTGAGCGAGCAGGGGAACTTCTTCCGCTACGCCAAGGAGGGCAGTACGCTTTCTGCCACGCAGTTTTCTCTTTCGGGCGTACCCTCCACAACCCGTGCCTTTGCAGACTTCGTACTGCTTGGCAACAATCTTGCCGTACTGGCAAAGAATCAGACGGAATCCACGGGCGGTCAGTCTTATTGGACGGTACAGCGCTATCTGTACGACGGCGAGGTCTTTACCTTTTCGTTAGAGCGTATCATCTACGCAAATCCGCAAAGCACCGATATCTGCCTTGCCTACTACGGGCAAACGGTATACTACGCCATCTCTGAGGGGCTCTCGTATCGGCTGTATAGCTTCCCCTCCGATTTCACAAGCTCCACCACGGACACCGTGCTTGGCGAGGTGCATACGGGCACGGCGGCAAAGGCAATCTCTGCCGACAACACCGGCATTTACGTTTTAACCGAGCTTGCGCTCGTGGGCTATAACAGCACGGGCGACACGCTTGCCTTAAAGGAGTACAGCGGTAACAGCGCATTTATCCGCGGGGCAATCGGCAAGGGCAACGCCATCTCCGCACACAAGGGCACGGTTACCGTTGCAGACGCAAAAAGCCATTCCGTACAATCCTTCTTTGTATCTGACGGAGCCTTTAAGGAGGGAGGCTTATCCCTCTTCGGCGCAAGTGAGGAGCGTTGGAGCAGTCCTCTTGCCGTAGCACACGCAAATGGCGAGAGCTACGTGCTTGACGCAGGCAACAGCAGAATCCTCTCCGCAAAAGCCGAGCTCCGCTATCCGCAAACGCTTTCGCCCAAGGGTATCAGCGTTACGGCAGGCGGCACCGTATATCTTGCCACCGAAAACGGCTTGCACAGAGCGGCTGACGAGGGCTTTTCCACCATTCCCTCTCTTACCTTTACAAGCATCACCGATCTTACCGCCTACTCGGGCGACAGCCTTCTGCTGCTTGCAGACGGTAAGCTCTACGAGATATCCGCAGGAGAAAAAAGAGCCCTGCCTATTGCCGCAGAAAACGCCTCTGCCATCAGCTACAACGAAAAGGACGGAAGCTTCTATCTGTTGAGCGGCAAAACGGTCACCGTTTTAGACGCAGAGGGCAAGGTGACCGAAACGGTTACGCTTCCCCTTGCGGCAACCGATTTCACCGTGGACTTCGGCGGCAACCTGTACGCTCTTTCGGGCAGTACACTCACCGTTTACAACGCAAAGCAAAAAAGCTTTTCTATCCTTTCGCTTCAATCGGAGCTGACAAGCTATCACACCGTTGAGGCAAGCGCCATCGATTTCAACAGCGAAACGGGCGATCTGCTTTTAACCCTGCCCGATATGCACGCCGTGCTGTATCTGTCCAAGGAAAGCGTGGGCGCAGTTGCGGCAACGGATATTCCCGATTGGATTCCCTTCTCGGCGGAGGCTCCCTCCTCCTTCAGCGATTCGCTCAGCCTCGGCACCGTAGTGGGCGCACCCTCTACCCTGCTCTATCCTTACGTTTCCACCGAAAAAATCCGTCACCTTTCGGCAGGCGACACCGTGATTTTATTGGAAGAGGTACGTGGGGAATACTGGCTGGCGCACGTAAACGGCACCTTTGGCTATCTGCTGAAATACGGCGTAAGCGTAACGGAGAAAAAGGCCGCCTCCTACACCGATTGCCGCACCTTAACCGCGCGCACCGCGCTGTTTGGCTTGCCCACCTTCACCAAAACGGAAAGAGGCGACTACCGCTATCGGGAAATGGAGCTTGGCGCAGACTCCTCTGTGAGCGCAATACAGATTCTCGGCGAGCACGAGGGCGCTGTTTGGCTGAGTGTCAGCATGGCAGGCACACAGTATTATCTTACGCAGAGTGAGGTATACGAGGCAAGAGCAACCGATTATCCCATCTACGATTATTTAACCGTCAGCGCAACCCCCAAAGACGCCGCACCCCTGTACGCGGCACCCGATACCGCCTCTGACGTGCTTGCGGAAATCCCCAACGGCGAGGAGCTTGCCGTGCTCGACCAAACGGAGGGCTGGAAGAAGGTGCTGTGGCAACGCGAGGAGGGCAACCTGATTGGCTGGGTACAGGTTTCGCACGTACGCGAAAAGGGTCTGACAAGCCTGCAAAAGGTTGGCATTCTGCTTCTTGTGGCGCTGATTGTAATCGGTATCATCACGCTGATTGTACGCAGAAAGCAAAAATAACACAGGCTTTACCGCAAGAAAAACGGTTCATTACTGCGTAAAGCGCATATAACAGGGTATACTTTACGAAGTATACCCTTTTTTCTTTGACTTTTTTGATAAAAAATATTATGATAATGTACAAACACAACAAGGAAAGTATTTTATGATCCTTATTCTGAAAAGAGGCGTCACCCTCGACCAGATCGAAACGCTTACAAAGGACCTCAGCGCACGCGGCGTGCAG
>JAFQWR010000163.1 GCA_017407365.1 Clostridia bacterium | reverse complement strand
TTGGCACGCACGCTTGCTTCACGCACAGCAGGGCTCTGACGGGGAATTCGCTCCACAGCCATATCACACCCCCTTAAGGCGACACACGTGCCCCCTTTCCTGTTCGGCATAGAATGCCGCGCGGGAGATTGCCTCGTCAAAATCCACCAGATGCCCGTCGAATTCGGGGCCGTCCACGCAGGCATAACGCACCTTGCCGTCTACCGTCACACGACAGCATCCGCACATACCCGTGCCATCCACCATCATGGAGTTCATGGAAACCACCGTTTTGATACCGAGCGGCCTTGTCAATTCACAAACGGCACGCATCATGGCAAGCGGCCCTACCGCAAAAACGGCATCGTACCTCTTTTTTTGTACGAGCGAGCCGATTACGTCCGTTACAAAGCCCTTAACACCCATGCTCCCGTCGTTGGTTGCAATATACACGGCATTTGCCACACGGCGGAATTCCTCTTCGTAAAAAATCAGAGAGGCGTTGCGTGCGCCAAGAACGACGTCCGCCGCCGTACCCCTTTGAAAAAGAGCCTTTGCCTGAGGGAAAATCACAGCACTGCCAATGCCGCCCGCAACGAGAAGGATATTGGAATAGCCGCTTAAATCGGTAGGAGTACCGAGCGGCCCGACAATTGCAAAAATGCTATCACCCACGTTCTTCTGACTGAGCGCCATGGTAGAATAGCCCACCGTCTGAACCAGAACGGTTACCGTGCCTTTTTCTGCGCTGAAATCCGCAATGGTAAAGGGCACACGCTCGCCGCCTTCATCCACGATGAGAATCACAAACTGCCCCGGACGTGCATTCCGCACAATACTTGGTGCAGCAATTTCGTATTCGATTACGTTTTCTGCAAGCGTACGCTTGCCTCGTATCTCGTTCATAACGCCTCGTTTTTGTTTACTTTACTATAATATGCGCAATCTGCACGCAATTTACACGCCGCACAGTCGGGCTTTTGTGACTTACACACCCTTCTGCCGTGAAAAATCAGCAGATGATGCGCTAAGCTCCACTCCTCCTCAGGAAGCACCTGCATCAGCTGGCGCTCAACAGCCTCCGGCGTGCTTGCATTTGCAAGCCCAAGACGGTTACTCACGCGGAATACGTGCGTATCCACCGCAATGGCATTGCCGTGAAATGCTACCGAATACACCACGTTTGCCGTTTTTCTGCCCACGCCGGCAAGCGTCATCAGCTCTTCACGGGATGAGGGCACCTCGCCGCCGAAGCGCAGTAGAATATCCTGACTTGCAGAAATGATATGCCTTGCCTTATTGTGATAGAAGCCGCAGGAATGAATTCTGCGCTCTAAATCCTCCACCTCCATTTCAGCAAACGCCTTGGGGGTATTATGTGTTTTGAACAGCTCTGCCGTGACCTGATTTACACGCTTATCGGTGCATTGTGCAGACAAAATCACCGCCACCAGAAGCTCGAAGGGAGAGCGGTATTGCAGCTCGGGAGCCGCGGTGGGATGGCTTTCCTTTAAGCCACGCAGAATTGAAGCGGTTTTAGCATCCATCATATTCTTTACCGTGGGACACTCTGAAAAAGCGTCCGTTTTTTTCAATAGAGTATTACAGGCGCACCCGAGGGGGAAGCCATCTCTCCCCTCGAATACGCCATCCGTTGTTTCCTTTATTTACATGGGAGCATAGCATTCTTCCAGCAAAAGAAGCTCTGCCTTGCCCTTGGAAAAATCCTTTAAGTAGGCATTAAACGCTGCCTCTGCCTCCTTGGGCATGAGCAGGGTAAGCGTTACTCCCTCGCCGTAATCCGTTTGCTCCAAGCGGTAGCAAAAGCGTGAAAAGGCACGCTCGAACAGATTGAACAGCGTGTAGTCCAGCTCGCACAGATACCTGCCGCAGGGGCGGTACAAAACCTTTCCTGCCGCCTCGATGGCGCTGACCGCAGATGCGGTGTACGCACGCACCAGACCGCCTGCGCCAAGCTTTATGCCGCCAAAATACCTTGTGACAACTACAAGCGTTGCCACAAGTCCGTTATCGGAAATTGCCTTTAATATGGGCATACCTGCCGTTCCGCCCGGCTCGCCGTCATCGGAAAAGCGCGGAATTGCGCCCTTTGTATCGGCAATGTAGCCGTAGCAATGGTGCGTTGCATCGGGCATACTCTTGCGTACGCTCTGCAAAATCTCCTGCGCCTCCTCCTCGTTTTGCACGGGAGCACAAAGCGCATAGAACTTTGATTTTTCGATGACGGTCAGAGTGGTTGCCCTTTCCCTTACCGAAAGATATTCCTTCACTCTCTTTCCAGCTTGACGTGCGCCTTTTTGCCCTTATGCACCACAAAGGTATCAGCCGTTACGGTGTAGCCGATATCCGAAACCTTTTCGTCGCCTACCTTCACACCGCCACCCTGCACAAGACGGCGCGCCTCTCCCTTGCTGGGAGCAAGACCTGCCGCAACCAGAATATCCACGATGTTGGTGACATCCTTACCGATTTTTACCGCCTCCATTGCCGCGGTATCGCCCGAGAAAGCCGCCTTTGCCTGAGCCTCTGCCTCGTCTGCCGCCTCCTTGCCGTGGATGAGAGCGGTAACCTCCCACGCAAGACGTGCCTTTGCGGCATTGATACGCTCATCCTTATGGCTGACAAGCTCTGCAATTTCTTCAAGCTCCATAAAGGTTAAAAGCTTCATGCACTTTTCTACGTCGGCATCGTCTACGTTACGGAAATACTGATAGAATTCAAAGGGAGAGGTACGGCTTGCATCCAGCCACAGCGCGCCCTTTGCCGTTTTGCCCATCTTTTTGCCCTCGGAATTGGTAAGAAGGGCAAAGGTCATGGCGTAGGCGTCCTCCGACTTCTTGCGACGGATGAGGTCTACACCTGCCAGCATATTGCTCCACTGATCGTCTCCGCCAAGCTCCAGCTTACAGCCGTAATGCTCGTGGAGATATAAAAAGTCGTAGCCCTGCATCAGCATATAGTTGAATTCCAGGAAGGAAAGACCCTTTTCCATACGGGACTTGAAGCATTCTGCCGTGAGCATACGGTTAACAGAAAAATGCACACCTACCTCACGCAGAAAATCGATGTAGTTGAGG
>JAFQWR010000162.1 GCA_017407365.1 Clostridia bacterium | reverse complement strand
TGCAGGAGGAAACGGGCTTTACTGCCGAGGAGTGGGTTTCCTTTGACTCCATTTATCCCTCTCCGGGATACACCAACGAAATTATTTACATCTATCTTGCCAAGGGCTTAACGGCGGGTGAAACGCATTTTGATGAGGACGAATGCATCGATACCCTTTGGGTGAGCAAGGCGCAGGCAATCGAAATGATTCAGTCGGGAGAAATTACCGATGCAAAAACGGTGATAGCCATTCTGCGGTATATCGCCGGTGTATAATAAGGATACCGATATGCAATTTCCTAAAATGCTCGTCGCCATTGGCGGTGGAGAAATCAAACAAAAAACAACGCTTGTCATCGACCGCTTTATTGTGGAAAAAGCAAGGGAGCGCATCACCGACGGGCATCGCCCCATTGCGTTGATGTTTCCTACGGCAAGTCACGACTGTATGCCCTATTTCAATTCCTTCCGCAAAACGTACACCTCCGTGCTGGACGTTAAGGCAGACGTTGCGCTTCTCTCGCGTGAAGGGCTGATGAATGCGGACGCCATCCGCCAAAAGCTTGCGGTAAGCGACATCATTTACGTAGGCGGCGGCGATACCAAATATATGCTGGAGGTCTGGCAGCGCTGGGATATTCTGAAAGACATCCTCGCGGCCTATGAGCGCGGCGCAATTCTTTGCGGCTTAAGCGCAGGTGCCATCTGTTGGTTCGAGCAGATGTATACCGATTTTGATATCCTCCCCGGGCAGTCCCCCGATTACAAGCTGTTAAAGGGCTTGGGTGTGCTTGCGGGTACCGCTTGTCCGCACTACGATCTTCGCTGTGCCGATTTCGACCTTGCCGCAGAGCAAAACGCCATCCCTCTTGCCTATGCCTTAGAGGCTGACGCCGCGTTGGTGTTTGTGGACGGCGAGCCTCAGCAGGTTGTTTCGGCAGGTGGCTCCGTTTACCGTGTGTGCTTCGACGGTACACTTAAAAAGGAGGAGCTCCGTCTGTGATTCATCCCCTGCAGGTGGGTGGTGTAACACTGCCCAACAATTTGCTTCTTGCCCCTCTTGCAGGCTATTCCGATGCAGGGCTTCGCTCTCTTGCCGCAGAATACGGCGCAGGGCTTACCTTCACCGAGATGGTTTCGGCAAAAGGGCTTTTTTACAAAAGCGAAAATACCAAAACTCTTTTATACCGTACTCCGCCCGAGCGGCTTTGCGCGGTGCAGCTGTTTGGCTGTGACCCCATTATTATGGGTAAAATGTGCCACGCCCCCGAGCTGAGTGGCTTTGATATCATCGATATCAATATGGGATGTCCTGTGGGCAAAATTGTAAAAAACGGCGAGGGTAGCGCCTTGCTTGGCAATCTGCCCCTTGCCTCCCGTGTGATTTCCTCCTGCGTGAAGGAGTCGGAAGGCAGACCTGTCACCGTAAAAATGCGCATCGGCAGAGATGCACAGCATATCAACTGTGTGGAATTTGCCCGTATGGCAGAGGAGTCCGGTGCGGCAATGCTCTCTGTGCATGGCAGAACGGCAGAGCAGGCGTATACCGGTCAGGCAGATTACGGCGCAATTGCAAGCGTGGTGCAGGCGGTAAAGATTCCCGTAATTGCAAACGGAGATATCCGCAGTGCTTCCGATGCCGAACGGGCGTTTTGTCAGACGGGTGCCGCAGGTATTATGATCGGCAGAGGTGCGATTGGCAATCCTGGCATCTTCTCTGAGCTGTTGGGTGCCTCTGTTTCGGAGGGCAGGCTGCAGATGATGCGCCGTCAGCTGTTGCTTCTTGCAGAGTATTACGGCGAACGATATGCCGTGCTCAATATGCGTAAGCACGCGGCGTTTTATCTCAAAAAGCTTACAAACGGCAGAAGGCTGAAGGACGCGCTCAACGAAACGGTTGCGCTTGCCCCTGCGCTTGCGGCAATCGATGCCTTCATCCGCGAGAATGCCTGAGTGTTTTTTTGTCTGATATATATATTATATAGTAAATACGTGATGCGCTCCGGGCAATGCTGCTTTGGGCGCTTTTTCTTACGGCAAAAGGAGCAAAACGTCTGCCGCTTTTCGGATAAAGGTGGAGGTGAGGGCTCTGCAACCTGCAAGCAGAAAAACACCGCGAAAAAGACGCAAAAAACTTTTTGAAAAAAATTTAAAAAAGTTGCGAAAAACAGTTGACTTTATTTTTTATATGTGGTATCATATACAGGCTGTCGCAAAGAGAGCACCGCAAAACACCTACTGATGTAATGTGCGAGCGGTAAATCAGTACCTTGACAACTGTATAGGAAAATACGAAATATTGATAGAGAAACATCGAGAAAGACTCGGTTCTATTTGAAAGAATAGAATCAGGAAATTCAGTATAGTAATCGTGGTAAAAGCATTTTTTATAATACGAAAATTACGCTGAGAGTCTAACAAG
>JAFQWR010000161.1 GCA_017407365.1 Clostridia bacterium | reverse complement strand
TATCGGAAGGTGCGGCTGGATCACCTCCTTTTAGGGAGAAGTTCGATAACAGCTGGAACAGCAGTTATCGCCAACTCCAAGTCGATACAAGAGCTCTTTTAAAGAAGAGATCTTTCCCTTTCAATGGAACAAACTGGGAGCCTATGGGCTCTTTTTTTTCATTTTAAGGAGAGAATCGGAAATATTTTTGATAGAAGTTTTTATGGAAAGCAACTCATCCCGGGGAAGATTTTGTAGAAACAGAGGATATGGAGATACATCCTTGTACAGCGAAATTGTTGCAAATAGGGATCCCTTTATTTCAATAATGTAGTGAGGGCAAACAATGAAATACACCTTAGAGGATCTATATGAAGCAGGCCAAACTTACGATTCGGAAGAAGAGAAGGAGCAAAAGTGTCGACGTTGGAACGATGAATGTGATCCTGTCATTTATGGGGAGGAAAGCGAGCTGATCGTTTGGGATAAGGTTGATGAAGTACGGCCAAAAAAGTGGATGGAAATCCGAGATTATTTTGCAAGCAGCGACCTTCCGAACGAGTTTTTCTTTTTCTATCCCCGTTTTCCTGCCGCGTATTGGGATATGAGCTTTCGCGAGCGTTGTGAGTGCTCATCTGCTCTTATAGACGAATGGAGAGCCTCCGGTCATCCTGTAAAAGGGAATATGTGGGATTGCGCATATATATTGATCAAGCGCGGACTTCCCCGTATCAACGACGTCAAGGATCTGATAATGCAAATGTTTCAGGATGCCAACTGGCCGGGCTTTTTTGAGTTTCGTAAATTCGTGCTTGAGAATCCCGATGCATTCGTTCAGGAAATGAAGGAAAGCCTGCGTAAGGCGTGTAAAACCAAGGATGATTGTTGGGTTTATTGGCTTCTGAAAGATTATCTACGAATCAACCGTAACGCAACGGAGGAGCAGAAGGAGGCACTTAGCTATTTACAAAATTTCCAAAAGTTTGCAAGGGCAAAGGGAGTTTCTTCCTCGTATTTCAAAAGTCCCGTTTGCATGGAAAAGCTGATGCTGCTTTGCGAGTAAAATATAGGAATTGAAGCCTCACATCTGCACGGCTGTTTTGATGCAGATAGGGTCGGAATTCTAATATCCAAGGAGGAAAAATGAAATACACTTTAGAGGATTTTTTTAGAGCGTCGCAATTAACGGCGGAAGAAAAGAAGCAGTATTGGCCTGAGGAGAAGCATTTTTCTTCCGAAGAGGAGGCAATGGAGGCATGGAATAAGCCGATAGATTTGGATGCGTGGGATGCGCGTATGCCCAAAAAGTGGGTGGAAATCCGTGATTATTTTGCAAACAGCGATTTACCGAACGAGTTTTTCTTTTTCTATCCCCGTTTTCCTGCCTCGTATTGGGATATGAGTTTCCGTGAACGTTGTGATTGCTCATCTGCTCTTATAGACGAATGGAGAGCCTCCGGTCATCCGACAATAAAAGATTCGTGGAATTGCGCCTATGTTTTGCTTAAGCGCGGACTCCCCCGTATCAACGACGTCAAGGACCTGATGATGCAAATGTTTCGGGATGCCAACTGGCCCGGGTATGACGAAATCCGAAAATTTGTGATAAATAATCCCGATGCATTCGTTCAGGAAATGAAGGAAAGCCTGCGTAAGGCGTGTAAAACCAAGGATGAAGGCTGGGTAGAGTGGCTTCTGCTCGATTATCTGCTGATCAACCGTAACGCAACGGAGGAGCAGAGAGAGGCGCTTAGTTATTTACAAAATTTCGAAAAGCTTGCAAGCGCAAAGGGAGTTTCTTCCGAATATTTCGGTAATTCCATCTGTATGGAAAAGCTGATGCTGCTTTGCGAGTAAAAAGAGAGAAAACCTTAATAAGTGACAGGCTGAAAAGCCGTAGCAAAAGATAAAAGTGGGAAATACAGTATGTCGGAAATTTTGGAAATCATCATGATTGTCAGCTTTGGGGCTTCCTGGCCTATGAACGTGATCAAATCGTATAAGGCAAGAACGACAAAGGGGAAAAGCCTTCCCTTTTTGATTCTGATTCTTTTCGGCTATATTGCCGGAATTGCCGCAAAGCTTACCAATGAGGCATATATGGCAAGCATTGGCGAAAAATGGTACGTGCTATTTTTCTACGTGCTCAATCTTGTGATGGTTTGTACCGATTTGCTGATCTACGTCCGAAACTACCGTTTGGATCAGCGCCGCGCAGAGGAGTAGAGCCCTGCAGTAGAGGTGCTTATCGTTTGTCCCGGGCGGGTATGCGGTGTGCTTTGCTTGCTATAGCGCGAGAAAGCATATCGGGCGTATGCTCCTTGTTGGGCTTTTGGGTATAAAAAAGGCGTGCTCCCGGATGTCGGGGGTACGCCTTTTGCTGTTTTTACGTTGATTTATTGTCGGGCAGAAGCTTGTATCAAGAAAGATCCTTCTGCAAGCGGTCGGCAAGTGCCTGCATATCCTCTGTGCGATGGCAGGGGAAGATGATGATGTGCGCCCTGCGCCTGAAGGTGTTGTCCTCAGAAAAGCAGGAAAGCTGAAAATCCTCGCAGGTGGAAACAGAGGGCTCGTCAATCACGAAGATATTGCTGTTTTCAGCCAGATAGTAGGGGATTTTCTTTTGCTCGAGCATTGCGGCAAAGGTGCGGATGTTTCTTTCGTACAGTGTGCTGTCGCTTTCGCTCAGCTGCTCGCATATATGGTGATACAGGGCAAAGGCGGGAATAGAGCGTGAGCCTGTCACCGTGGTATCCTTTTGCCCGATATAATCTATTGTATGCCCCTGCGGCTTTTGTGTGCTGACAAAAACGGATTTTACGTCGGGGAAGCCGAGGTATTTGTGCAGGCTGACCGAAACGGAATGAATGCCCCTCTCCTTGGCGTTGAGCAGCAACGGTGCGTTTTTCTGGCTGTTGGGAATGCCGCCAAACAGAGCCGCATCCATGTGGATATAATAGGGAATGCCGTTTTTTTGCAGGAATGCAACGATGCTGTCTACATCGTCGCAGGCGCCGTACTGCGTGGTTCCGTGCGTGAGAACAAGATTCACCGCACAGCGGGCGGCTTCATAATTCTTTTTGATTGCATCAAACAGGGCGTCAAGCTCCAGCTCGTTGCGCTCGTTGCAGGGGATTTCGTAATGCGGATATTGCTCTGCGTACTTTTTGATGGAGTAGTGTGCCGCCTGCGCGTAGTACAGTATTCCGTTTGGGTTTTTACGGAAGGCAAGCGTAATGCCGCAGGAGTTGCTTTCGGAGCCGCCGCTTGTTACGTAGCCCCAGAAATCCTCGCCCATACCGAATTTTTCGGCAAACACCTGCACGATTTTCTTTTCTATCGCCTTGGTGTCCATGCCGTAATAGCCCTTTTCCTCAATATCGCCGCAGTTGTTGGCGAGGGGAGAGGTGTAGTGCAGCATCAGAAGATATTGCGTATACAGCGAAAGAGAGGTGGCGTTGGAGGGAAAGCCAAACATCCGCCTTGCGGCACTGCCGTTGCGTGCGTAAAAGTCGGTAGCCTGCTGCGTGAATGCGGCAAAATCTTCCATGCCCAATTCACGCTGCTCAAGCTCCGCCACGCTGAAAAACTCTTCCGATAGATATTCCTGTGCGCTCTTCTTCATCTCTGATTTACAGCTCCCGTAAGATAAAATAATCACCTTTTTTGTTCTATATCATTATACAACAAATCACCGGTAAAGTCAACCGCAGCCTATATGATTTTTTTTGGGTGTATGATTTCTGCAAACAAAAAAAGAGGGAGCTCGCAATAGGCGGCTCCCATAAAAATTACGCTTGTACGTGCGTGCCCCTTGCCTTAAAAATCAACACGGATTTTATGCCGAAAAAGCAAGGGAAAAAGGCAAAAACAGATGCCGCACCAAACTGACGTGCGATTTAAGGGCGAAAAACGGCCCTTTTACAGCTTCTTCTGTTGCTTCAACCAAATACGCATCACCAGACTGTGCGGCAGGATTTTAACGAGGAAAACCTGAAAGCGAATCTGTGCGCCGTGCACGGAAACGTCCTTTTTGCCCTTCAGCAAATCCTTGACTGCAGTTTTGATGACGTCCTTTGCTTCGTATAAAACGTTGAAATAGGTGATGGTTTTTTCGCTCTTTGATTCTGCACGCTGAAAGAAATCCGTCTTTACCCAGCCCGGGCAGATTGCCATCACGTGGATGCCGCGCTTTTTCAGCTCTGCATTCAGTGCACGGGAATAGCTCAGCACAAACGCCTTGGTTGCGCCGTAGGTGGTAATGTAGGGCACGGGCTGAAAGCTGCTTAAGGAATCGAGCTGCGCAATTTTTGCGCCACGCTGCATATAGGGAAGGGTAAGCTCCGTCATAGCAACAAGCGCCTTGCAGTTTAAGTCAATCATGCCAAGAGATTCCGCAAGGGGAATTTCCTCTACGGCGCCGAATTTTCCGTAGCCGCTGCAGTTGATCAGATAGGTTACGTTGGGGCTTGCCTCCTTCAAGGCATTTTCGTAGGTGACAAAGGAGGCAGGGTCGGTAAGGTCCAGTGCAAAAATGCGGCAGGGGACGTCCACGAGAGCGGCAACCTCCTGCAAATTTTTTTCTCTTCTTGCAATCAGCCAGATTTCGTCCACCTCGATTTTCGGTGTCAGCTGTAAAACAAATTCCTTACCCATGCCCGAGCTTGCGCCGGTAAAAACAGCAATTTTCATGCGTATAACTCCTTTTGCGAGATTTCTTTTCAGTTATACCACACTTTGCCCCGTTCGTCAAACGAAAGTCAGGTGCTTTGCGCTTTTTTTTCGCAGTGCTTGCAAAAAGAGGAAAAAATAATAGAAACAGGTGTTTGCTAAGTGGCGAAAAAAATTTCGTTTCTGAAAGAAAAAGAGTTTGAAACAAAGGGAAACTCCGCAAAATAATAGACATATACTTGCTTTTTTCACTGAGTTGTGGTAATATAGTATAGTAGTATTTTATGTTTCGGGGCTTCTTACGTACGATGGATTACAAAAGAACGGAAAACTGTACAGGTAAAATGAAAAAGGGTATGGCTCTCGTGGCTGTGCTGCTTATGGCGGCTACCCTTCTTTCTGCGTGTGCATACGGTGCGCCGTACTTTGCGGTTCCGGGCTTTTGCTTCAGAAGAACGACGTGGAAAATGGATCGGGACACCGTGCAGCTCACAGAGGAGCGTGAGCCCGATGAGGTGTACGAAAACGAAATTGTGTATCAGTCGGAGTTCGTGTATCGCTTCTACGCCGATTTGTATTACGCCTTCGAGGGGGATACGCTTGCAAGTGCAACCTATCTTTTCAGGTACATCTTAAACCATCCCATTATGGATGATTTTAATATCCTTCGCAGAGCCCTCGTTGATTTTTACGGTGCGCCCGTAGAGGATAACACCGCTTTTTTTGGCACCGGCGGCTCGTTTGAAATCTCCAACGACAATATCGCGGCGGGCAGAGTGCGCCGTGTCTGCGTCTGGCAGGACGGTTATTCGAAGATATCACTTTCGCTTAAGGGTATCGACGGCACCGTGTATTTCTCTTTGAGCTATCAACCCATTATTTCAAATAACACTTGATTTTTTAGGAGCAATCATTATGCAGAAAGCAACCATTACCATGCAAAACGGCGGTGTGATTCAGCTGGAATTATACGAGGAAATCGCACCCATCACTGTTGAAAACTTTGTATCTCTTGCTAAAAGCGGCTTTTATAAGGGACTTACCTTTCACCGCGTCATCAGCGGCTTTATGATTCAGGGCGGCTGTCCCTTAGGTAACGGTACGGGCGGCAGCGGAAAGAACATCAAGGGCGAATTTGCAAAAAACGGTGTTGCAAACGGCTTAAAGCACGAGCGCGGCGTTATCTCTATGGCACGCAGTATGTTCCCCAACAGCGCAAGCTCGCAGTTTTTTATTATGCATGCAGACGGCTTCTTTTTGGATGGCTCGTATGCGGCGTTCGGTAAGGTAACACAGGGTATCGAGGTGGTGGATGAGATTGCCGCCGTGCAAACCGACCGCAACGATAAGCCCTTAACGCCCGTTGTCATTGCTGATATCACCGTAGAGTAACCGTTTCAGTTCCGTCCCGTGCGCCGCTTTTGTCGCACGGGCTTTTTGATAATACATTCTCTGCCGCGTTATTGCTTGCACGGAATGGAGGAGAAAATATGTTCGTAGATAAGGCGAAGATTTATATCAAGGCAGGAGAGGGTGGCAACGGTGTTGTCAGCTTCCTGCGTCTGAAAACAATTGCAAAGGGAGGCCCCGACGGCGGTGACGGCGGCAAGGGCGGAGATATCGTTTTTCTGGCTGACCCCGAAAAAAACACCCTTGCGGATTTCTACTATCAGCCGCACTATCGCGCTCCCAACGGAATGAAGGGCGGACCAAAGCGCTGTAACGGCAAATGCGGCGAGGATATAATTGTGCACGTGCCCGTCGGCACCGTTGTGAAGGATGCCGAAAGCGGCGAGGTCATTTGCGACCTTTTTGCCGAGGGAGAGCGTGTCACGGTGCTTCGCGGCGGCAGGGGCGGCAAGGGCAATGCAAGGTTCTGCACCCCTCAGCGCAGATCTCCCTCCTTTTGCCAGACGGGTGAAAAGACGAAGGAATACACCGTTTTATTAGAGCTGAAAACCATTGCGGACGTAGGGCTTTGCGGCTTCCCCAATGCGGGAAAGTCCACCCTGCTTTCGGTGATGACCAACGCAAGACCCAAAATTGCAAACTATCCCTTTACCACGCTTTCGCCCAATCTGGGTGTGGTGAAGTCTTACGAGGGCTCCTACGTAATGGCGGATATCCCCGGTCTGATTGAGGGCGCAGGAGAGGGCGCAGGTCTTGGTCACGAATTTTTGCGCCACGTAGAGCGTAACCGTATGCTTCTGCACGTGGTGGATATCGCAGGTGTGGACGGAAGAGACCCCGTAGAGGATTATCGCACCATCAACCGTGAGCTTGCCGTATACAGCAAAACGCTTTCTGCTCTTCCGCAGATTGTGGTTGCCAACAAAATGGATCTTGGCGAGGCGGCGGAGGAAAATCTCCAAAGGCTTCAGGCAGAGGTGGGCGGAAGGGTGTATCCCATTTCTGCCGCTACGGGCGAGGGCATAAAGGAGCTTTCAGATGCCGTGTGGCAGCTTCTGGTAACGCTGCCAAAGCCCAACCGCATTGCTTCCTCGGTGACGCTTGAGGATGAATCGGCAGAGGATAGCTTCACCGTTGAGCGCATGGAAGACGGCGCATATCTCGTTTCGGGCGGGCTGATTGACCGTCTTGCGCAAAACGTCATTTTAGACGACGTGGATTCCTTCCGCTATTTCCAAAAAAGACTGCGTGAGCTGGATGTTATCAAGCGTCTGCGTGAGGCAGGAGCCAAGGAGGGTGACACCGTTGTGCTTCTGGATTTTGAGTTTGAGTTTGTGGAATAATACCCGGGGAAACCGGAGAAAATTTTGCGGAATAAAGCCGCAGTATCAGAGGTAAATAATATGATTACAAGTAAACAGCGCAGTAAGCTGCGCGGTATGGCAAATACGATGGAGCCCGTAACGCAGGTGGGCAAGGGCGGTATTACGCCCGCTGTGGTGCACACGCTTTCGGAGGCGCTCGAAAAAAGAGAGCTGATTAAGGTTACCGTGCTTCCCACGGTGGATAAAACGCCCCGTGAGGTATGCGAGGAGCTTGCCGCTCTGCTGAATGCAGAGCCCGTGCAGGCCATCGGCAACAAAATCACGCTGTACCGTGTGTCCTCGCGTAAGGATGTCACGCATATCAGCCTCGACTAATCGACGGCTGTATCCCATAAGGGGTCTGTGTGTTTTTTCTGCGGCTTTTTCAGTCTGGATATTGCCGCAAGGGTAAGCAGAATTGCCGAAATCAGTACGTAATACAGCGCAAAGGGTGTAAAAAAGCTGAGCAGGTATATGGGTATGGCGGATAAAAAATAGCCCTTGCTCTTGCTCTCTGCAAGCAGGGATGTGCAAAACAGTCGCATCCTTCCGCTCTTTTTCGCTTTTTGCTCTGCCTCAGGCAAAGCGCCTGCTCCCTCCAAAGCGCTGCACACCGTTGCTCCATCTAAAACCACCGTTTTGGGGTTGGTAAGGCAGGTGGCATAGGAGAGCGCCGTGGGGGTAAGAGAGGAGGTCGCAACAAACAGAAGCGATACGCCCTGCTCACGGGCTGTGCGGTAGCCCTGCAAAAGGTCACGCTCGGTCAGCTTATCGGGAGGAAAGCACGCCCAAAGCGCGCAAGATGTGCCCTTGCGGTCAAACAGAAGCAATTCACCTGCCTTTTTGGGCGCAAAGCCCTTTGCGGAAAGAAAGGCGCTGAATACCGCTTGTCTTTCGGGCAGGGAGCTTTGCGTAAGCGAAAGCAGTGCGCCCTCATACGCCGATTTCTGGCTGTGTGTCAGCCTCTTTTTCTCTTCCAGATGCAGCGCCTTTACGGTAAGCTCCGTAATCAGCAGTCCAAGGAGAGAGATAAAAAGAGAAAGCACCGCCGATTTCAGCAGGTAAAAGGCGAGCATAAACAAAACGAGAAACAGGCTGATCCGTAAAAAAATACGGTCGGACAGTTTAGAAATTGGGGAGCGATTCATAATCAGATGATAGACCAAACGGTTAAAAATATACCTGAGGGTGTAAAAAGGGTGTGTATTCTGGGCGGTGCGTTCAATCCGCCGCACCTTGGGCATCGGCTGGTGCTGGAGGCGGCGATTGCTCAGCTGAAGCCGGAGCATATTCTGGTGCTTCCGTCCGGTGTGCCGCCGCACAAAAAAAGCTACGGTAACGCCACCGACGCCGACCGTGTTGCAAT
>JAFQWR010000160.1 GCA_017407365.1 Clostridia bacterium | reverse complement strand
GTATCGATACCTGGGGTGTGGACTACGGCTTTTTAGATAAAGAGGGCAACCTTTTGGGGTACCCCTATCACTATCGCGACGTGCGTACCAACGATGTTTTTGAGGCGGCGTATCAGGTGGTGCCCACCGAGGAAATGTATGCACGCACGGGAACACAGCAGATTCGCTTCAACACGCTGTTTCAGCTGTATATCGATGCCACCGAAAATAACCTTGCCTACCGCGAGGCAGACACGGTGCTGATGATGGCAGACCTCTTTGCTTATCTTCTCACGGGAAAAAAGGCGGCGGAATATTCGCTTGCCTCCACCACGCAGATGATGAATCCCGTTACGCACGAGTGGGATTACGAGCTGATAAAGAAAATGGGCATCCGCACGGATATTCTGCCCGAAATCATTCCCGCAGGCAGCATTTACGGAAATCTGCTCCCCGATCTTTGTGAGGAGCTTGGCTGCAACTCCGTTCCCGTAATCGCCGTTTGCACGCACGATACGGGCAGTGCCGTTGCCGCTGTACCCAGCGACAGAGAGGATTTTTGCTATATCTCCTGCGGTACGTGGTCGCTGATGGGCATCGAAAACAAGGAGCCCTGTCTTTCTGAGGAGGCACAGAAGCAGAACTTCACCAACGAGGGCGGCTTCGATTATTCCATTCGCTTCTTAAAAAATATCATGGGTCTTTGGATTATTCAGGAGTGTCGCCGTCAGTGGCAGAGAGAGGGTATCGAAATTTCCTTTGCAGAGATTGCCGCACAGGCTGAGGCATCCGCTTGCACTTCTATGGTAGACCCCGATGACGCTTCCTTCGAGCTTCCCGGCGATATGCCCGAGCGCATCCGTGAGTATTGCCGCAAAACCGGTCAGGAGGTGCCCGAAAGCATCGGAGATATCGGCAGAGTGGTTTACACGAGTCTTGCCATGAAATATCGCTACACCTTAGAAAACATCGCAAAAATCACGGGAAAGAGCTACGGCTCCATTCATATCGTGGGCGGTGGCTGTAATGCAACCATGCTTTGCCGTCTTGCGGCAGACTGCTGCAACGTGCCCGTATATGCAGGCCCCGGTGAAGCAACCGCTCTTGGCAATATCGCCGTTCAGCTGATTGCTCTTGGCGAGCTGAAGGACTTAAAGGATGCGCGCGCCGCAGTTGCTCGCTCCGAAAAGCTTGCTGTATATCAGCCGCAAACGGATATGAGCGCATTATACGCAAAATTCCTGCAAATCATCGGCGCGTAAATTTTTCGTATTTTTGCATATACTACCCTAAAAAGCCGTAGGCAAAGGAGGGGAGTATATGGACGGAAAGTTTTTCGTGGGCTTAACGCTGGGTATGCTGGCGGGTGTTTTTTTGCTTGATCAGAGCAAGGACGTAAAAAGCCTTGTAGCAAAGGGCAAGGAAGCCGTTAAGGAAAAAATCCAGGAAAAGGCGCAGGAACTGTAATAAAAAGCAAAGGGCTACCCTGTTTCAGGTAGCCCTTTTTCGTTGTGCTTCCGGTGCAGAAAATACGGAAAGCTTCTTAAAGCCTTTATTATAAGCGGAAATTTCTTTTCCCGATGACCGCCTGCCCGTTAAATGGTATCCGAAAGCAAAAAGTCTATAATGCTGTCCATCAGCTTGCGCAGCTTGGGAAAGTAGCGGCTTCCGGTATCCAGCTTGCCCTCGTCAATCAGAATGGCGTATGCGGCAAGAGTATCCTCAATG
>JAFQWR010000159.1 GCA_017407365.1 Clostridia bacterium | reverse complement strand
TTAGCGTGATACTCTTAACGGAGTATCACGCTAACTCTATTCGCCTTCGGCGAGTTCTATTGCTACGCAGTGATATTCGGCTTACGCCGAGTGATATTTGCTGCGCAAGTTTAGGGCGAATAGAATATCACAGAAGCCGCAAGGCTTCAATATCACTGGCGCTGTGCGACAATATCACTCTTTGCGCCAGCAAAGAATATCACTTTATCCCAACAGAAAAGAGAGAACTTTCGGCTATGAACCGTCTGTTATCTCTTTCTGTTGTTATAAGGGTTTGGGCTTAGCCCATAATGCGTTTGACCAGTCAAATGCGATGCTCGCACTTAGCGGTATTTCCAAATTCTCCGCTAAGAACATCACCCATTGTCGTAGGTGCTTTTTTCTACACAAAGCCCTGTATTTTTATTGTAACAGAGAGGCATTTATGGTATAATAAAAAAAATGCATTGCGTTTTTAAGGAGGTAGGCCCGTGTATACCAAGCATCAGTGGCAAAGTGAAACGCATTTTAATTTCCGTTACGTGCTGTATCTGCCCAAGAACTATGACGAAAGCAAGCAATATCCCCTTGTTTTCTTCCTGCACGGCGCAGGGGAAAGGGGTGATGACCTCGATGTTGCCTGCCGTCACGGCTATATGCGCCACGTGCGTGAGGAGGGGGCGGAATATCCGTTTATCTTTGTTGCGCCGCAGTGTCCTGAGGGCAAATATTGGGGCTGCTATACCGAATCGCTGCTTGCTTTCCTGGATGACATCATCGCAAGCCTTGCCGTAGACCCCGACCGTGTATACCTCACCGGGCTTTCGATGGGCGGCACGGGCACGTGGATGCTTGCCATGGCGGCACCCGAGCGCTTTGCGGCAATTGCGCCCATCTGCGGCAGTGGCATTTATTGGTACGGCGAAATGCTTGTGAATACTCCGATTATGATTTATCACGGCGATTGCGACGACGTTGTACCCATTCAGAGCAGCATCGAAATGCTCACCTCGGTGAATAAGCGCGGGGGGAATGCGCAGATTCGGGTGCTGTACGGCGTGGGGCACGACGCATGGAATGCCGCCTACGCAGGCGACGAGCTGTATACCTGGCTTCTGTCGCAACGGCGGAAGGGGTAAATGCGGTTATCTTAATAATAGAGGAGGAAGCAAATGGGTTTCTTTGATTTATTCAAAAGGAAGAAATGTATAAAAGTAGATGCATCAATAACAGATGAATCGTTTGCAATGCAACAAACTCCTGAAGATGGCGCCAGTATTCTTTTAGAGCAGTTACCAATAACCTACGGCTTAGATAAAGCAAAATTATTAGAAGTGACGGACTCCGGTGTTTTAGCAAGAATAGATAGCTTGATTCCCACTGTAGGAAGCATGGGTGCTTCTGTGGGCAATATAGTGCATTGCATAAAAAACCAACAGGATGGAACTATATATAGAGTTATTTTGAAAAAGGGCGGTCAGCTCGTTGATTCGAAAACGATGCCGGGCGCAAAAAGAGCCTTTTCTATTGGCGAGAAAGGAATAAAGGAAAACGCCAACTTAATTGAAGTAGATACAAAAGGTGGGGTTATTGCTAATGCCGCAGTGGGGGTAATGGCTCTTGCTTCTATGGTTGTCGGTCAATACTACATGCATCAAGTGAGCACGCAGTTAACGGATATCAGTAACTGTATATCAAGAATAACGGAATTCTTGGATGCTCAATACAGTAGTCAAGTTGCTTTCTTGCTGGAATCCGTGTATTCTATCTCAAAGTTTCAGCTTTCGTCTATTGAGAATGAGGAGTTAAGAGGGCGAGAGCTGGACCATATTCAAATGTTAAGGAGTAAATGTCAGGAGCTCTTAAATCAAGCGGAAACTATGCTGAACACGGAGATTAGTAAGCACCGTAACTCCTTCGATGGATACGAAAAGGCAGTAAAGGAAATCGGGAGATGGTTGCAATATCAATCTATTCTGATTAGGCTTTTATATCAGATTGGCATTCTTGATTGTACACTGCACTTGGGAGTAAAACCGAAGGAGCAATGCTTCAGCTCGTTTACCTTGCATACGAAAAAGGAGGAAACAATTCATAAAGATATTGCAGAGTGGCATCAAAAACAGTGTGAAAGCTTAAAAATTGATCTTGAGGAAAGCCGAAGAAAAAATACAGGTTTACTTGGTCTGTTTGAAAAGCCAATCAGTTGGGTTCATGATGCTTGGAATTATCGACCGATAGATGAATGCATGGTGGAAATGATCAGAGGACAAGCCGCCGAGTGCGAAGCTCTTGCTTATGCTGAGGATAATTTATTCAACGAAGATGTTCAAATCATTTGTTTAGACGGTAAATACTTTTATTTGCCATCTGTAAGGGATAGATAAACAGAACGAAGGAAAAAAGGGGAGAAAAAATGCAGTACATCTGCGCAGATATTCATGGAGAATACGAGCTGTTTTTGCGGCTGTTAGAGCGCATTGGGTTTTCTGCAAGCGATGAAATGATCGTTTGCGGCGATCTGATCGACAAGGGCAGGGACAGCGTTCGTCTGATGCAGTACGTGATGGAGCACAGCAACATCCGCGCCATTCTTGGCAACCACGAGCACGCCTTTTTGCGGCGGTACTGGGCAATGATGCAGGAAAATCCCACCGATTTCGATTCCGTTTTGTGGGAGCTTCGGGATTATTTCTCCTACGACGGCAAATTGCTGAATTGGGAAACGGTGGATTTTTTGGAGAGCTTGCCCCCGTTTATCGAGGAGGAGGACTTCATCTGCGTGCACGCAGGGCTTCCCATCGAGGGCGGAAGGGTGCTGTCCCCCAAACGCACCACCACCGAATTTATGGTAAACGACCGCAGATTCAAGGAGCCGCATCTCCTGCCCGAAACGGAAAAATGCGTGTTTTTCGGGCATACGCCCACAAGCTATCTGTGCGGAAAGCCGCGCATCCTCAAATACAGGCGAAGCGGTGCTGCGGTAGAGGGGTTGAAGGGCTACTGCAAAATTCATCTGGACGTAGGCACGTGGCTTCACGGTGTCCTTGGCTGTTACTGCGTGGAAACCGACAGCGAGATTTACGTAACCAAGGCATAGGCGGTAGGGCACAGGGAGAAATATCCGAAGCAGTCATAGCGTAAGCCTTATGTGCTTCACCAATACCCGTGGCGAGGCGGTACGGCGTTTGTTCCGTATCGCAGGCAACGGGCGAAACAAAACCCCGAAGAGAAAGGGCAAAAACCGTTGTTATATGAAGGATTTTACTTATTTCCATTGCTACGCAGAGGACCTTTGGGAGGGCTACGAAAAAAACGGGCTGCTACGCGGAAGCTTCGGCATCCGCATCTGTCATTCCGTCCGTCTTCCCGAAAAGATGCGGTTCAACGAGCTTGCGCGCGTGGGCGGAAGGCTGTATCAATACGTGGAAAAGCACCGCCCTGCGTTATACGTGGATCGCTTACAGGGCGGAGATTACATTCAAGACTACCCCTTCGACAAGGCGTTGATCGGGGTATATAAGGAAATGCTGGGCGAAAAATTCCTCGGGCTTCAGATGCACGAATGGCTTTCCAACTACCGCTCCGACGTCAGCGATAAGCTCGGAGATCTGCCTGCAGAGGAATGGACGAAGGAAAGCATTGCGCGTACCGTCCGTGCAAAATTCCCCTATCCGCGGCTGTTTGTGGAGTCGATGACCTTAGAGGAGCTTGCGGAAGCAGGCAAGCCCTTAACCCATCGGCAGTTTTATGAGAATATGACTGCCATCTACAAAAAGCGCGCGCAGGAGTATCCGCTTGTGCCCTGCGACAGCTTTTATATGATGTTTCCGTTTGAGGCGGAAAACGGTGCTCGGGTGATTATGCCCGAGATCGGAGGGCAGATCCCCTTCACCCGTTTGCAAATGTGCTATGCGCGCGGCGTATGTGGGGCGTACGGTATCACGCTCGGCGCGTATTACGAGCCGTGGGGCGGCGAGCCCTTCTCCACCTGTACCTATCAGAAGGACGGCAAAAACGAATGGCTTTTGGAGGACGGCGGCGAATTCCCCTTCCTGCCGGGCGGACCAAACGGCGGAAGCTCACGCTCGCTGCAATGGCGCATCCATCTGTACGCCTATCTTTCGGGCGCAAGGGTGATGGCGGAGGAATGGGGCGGCTACAACACCTTTACCGACAGAGAAGCCTTCAACCTTTCGGAATACGGCTTGATAAAAAAGAGGTTTCTCGATTTTGTGGATCGGTATCCCGACGTGGGCGAAAAGCTTGCGCCGATTGCGGCGGTGGTGGCAAACGATCTGCCTGCCTTCTCCATCTGCATCAATGCGGAAACGGACAGGAAAAGGCTGTTTGGCTACGAGCTTTGCGGCGAGGAGCTTACAAGGCATCAGGCAATGCAGGAGGCAGCCGCTGAGATCTTCTGTAAGGAATCCCCTATGATGGGAAGCGAAGGGAAAATCCTCATCAATTCCCCCGTTCCCGATGCGGTGGATATGCTGAATGAGGGCGACGGCAACGCGCTGAAAAAATACCGTTATCTGGTAAACCTTACGGGCTCATCTGATTTTGCCAAAAAGCACGCAAACTGCATTGCGCCCGAGGCAGTCACCGAGGCTCTGCACGCGCTTCTGCCCTGCAAGGTAGAGGGCGGACTGCATTACCTTGTAAACCGCAGGGGCGAGGATGGCTATTATCTCAGCGTGTTCAACCACAGCGGCGTGTTCAGAACGCAGGCAGAGGGCGAAAGGATCCTGCCCGAGGCAACGCAAACGGCGTGTATCAGCCTGAAGGAGGGCAGAACGCTGAAGCCCTTGGAGGGCAGCAGGGATATCACGGAAAGGGAGGGCAGATACTACGTGACCGTAAAGGGTGGCGATTGGTTTTTTGCCGCATTCTGATTTGGGCGCGATATGTGCGCCGATCAGGTCAATACCAAAGCATTGGGAGGAAAAGAGCTTTCACCTCCTTCCTACGGCAGATAGCTGAAATAAGAGAGGAAGAATGATGAATAAAATCAGATTTTACGTGTGCCCCACGTGTGGGGCTGTTGTGCAGGCAGAGCCGAATGTGTCGGTTTCTTGCTGCGGAAAGCAGCTTGAAGCGTTAAAGGCACAGCCTGCGGACGAGGCGCATAAAATCAGCCTATGTGAGGTGGAGGACGAGCGCTATTTCACCCTTACGCACGGGATGACAAAGGAGCATTTCATTGCCTTTGTGGCGTACGTCCGCTTCGACTACGTGTATTTTGTGCGGCTCTACCCCGAGCAGGATGCCGCCGTAAGGCTTCCCAAGGGGGTGGGCGGCAGTATTTACTATTGTTGCAGCCGTCACGGCTTATTTGAGCATCGGCTGTAACCGTTTTCATAAAAAAAGAGAGCGAGGCGGAGTTTTCCGTTTCGCTCTTTTTGTTTGGGTTGGGTTAGGCAGGCTGTACGCGCACCGTTCTACTCTCTGCCGCCGTTTCGGTAGGCGGTCGGGGTGGTGTGGTAGGTGGATTTGAATACCTCGTTGAAATGGCTCAACGAGCTGTAACCGACCTCTACCGCAATATCGAGGATTTTGCGGTTGGTGGTCTGCAAAAGCTTTGCCGCATGGTTCATTTTCAGGTGCAGCATATAGTTTTTCAGTGTTTGCCCCGTATACCGCTTGAACAGCTTGTTTAAGTGGCTGTGGCTGAAATGCGTCAGCTGATACAGCTCGTCTACGTTCAGGGTGAGGTTTTGCGGGCTTTTGATGGTGGTCAGAAAGTTATTCAGCCAGCTTGGATAGGTTGCCTTGGTGTTCAGCTGGTGCTGATAGATGTGCTTGATGGCATCCATCCACATCAGCTTGAGAAACACGTTGAAGGTTTCGGGGTTGTCGTGATAGCTGTTCTGGATTTTATAAACGGTTTTCAGAAAGTCGTCCACCGCATTGTTGGAAAGAGAAAGCTTGATGTTGCTGTTATAGCCCGTGATATACTCGTAAATTGAGGGGTTCAGCACGGAAATGAGGTCTTGCAGACCGGTATCCGTGATCATAATGTTGATAATGGAATATTTCCCCTCGCAAAGAGAATACGAGTGGTCGGTGTTGGGCGGAATGAGGTAGCAGTCGCCCACCTCCAGCTTTTCTTCCCTTCCGTTTATTTTGTGCAGGACACTGCCCTCGTAGATAATCGGGAATTCCCAATAATCGGAAATTTTATGGTAGGGCAGCTCATTGGATATAATCATAAAGGTGCAGTCCATCCAATAATCCTTGCTGTAATTTCGATAGAGCATACGCCACTCCTCAGAAAAAATTTGCTCTAATTATAGCACACTTGTCGTTGTCTGTCAACTCAGATAATAAAAAAACACTTGTTTTTGCGGCGGAAAAGAGAGAAAAGTGGGTGTAAATCGGCAGAAGGGCAAGGGGCGGTGGAAAATAATGCTCACTTTTCAAAGGAAAAGAGCGCGCAATTTTTGGCAAAATATCAATAAAATTGCCCTTCTGCTCCTTTAATCCGCCTTTTTCAAGGGGTTTTTGCGGCTGTAAAGAGGGGGGAAGCCTCGTTCCGTTTGATAAAAAAACGCAAATTCAGGAATTATAATCAAAAACCGCTATATATGAATTAAAAAGGATAGGAAAGTTATTTTGGGGTGTGTTAAAATAATAATGAAACCAAAACAGGTTCTATTCAGACAGAGGAGAGTTGGCTATGCTGAAAAAAATTTTGCTGCTTACCGTTGCATTGGTTTTTATCTTTTGCTGTGGCTGCTCACCCGAGCCGGGAGGCCCCTCTGACGGGCAAACAGGCGTGGGAGAATTTTTTGATGAAATCAACAGCGAATGGATGGACAGAGTAATGGAAGCGGAATGGAAAAGAGAATATGAGGAAGTAGAGGAAAGAGAGGGAGTATTCACGCCCTGCGCTATTTTCTCGGATAACGGCGTACTGCAACGCAACGCAGTCAATCATATCTTCGGAAAATGCTCCTTCGAGGGCGAATTCTTTGCCGTGGTGGGCGAAAAGGCATACCGCGGCGAGGCAAAGGGCGGTGCTTTTTCGGTATATCTCCCGCCCATGCAGGCGCAAAAGGATGTTACCCTGCAGCTGATTTCCTCTGCGGGCAAGCGCACGCTGAAAAATCTCTGTGTGGGTGAGCTGCTGCTTCTTAGCGGTCAGTCGAACATGGCAATGCGTCTTTCAGACAGCATGACGGGTGACGGCGGCTCGCATTCGGGCAAGTACGTGCCCACGGAGAATGAGCCCACCTACGGTGCTTACATACAGGATTCCATAGAGAGAAACACCTACATCAAAAAGGTCACCACCGACTTTTTATACGACGAGTGCGAAAAGCCCGTCATCCGTCTTTGCACGGTGCAGACGCATTCCTCTATGAGCTATGTGTTTGAGGAAAACATCAAGGCAGAAAACGTAAATGCGGAATGGAAGGAATGCTCCTCGGAGTCTGCATACAACTTCTCCGCTCTGGGTGCATATCTCGGGGTTGCCCTGCACGAGCTTGCAGGCGTGCCCATCGGCCTTGTAAACATCTCCATCGGGGCAACCTTTATGGCTACCTGGACGGCAGAGGAGGATTACCAAAATAACGAGGCGGATTACATCTACGGCGGCAAAAATGCAACCGAGCCCATCAACAGAGGGGCGGCTTGCTTCAATCAGTACATCCACCCCATTGCAGGCGCAAGATTCCGCGCGGCAGTGTGGTATCAGGGCGAGGGGCAGAGCGTCAATTTCAGTAAAAACCTTAGAGCGCTCATTCAGAGCTGGCGCAAGAGCTTCGGCTATGAGCTTCCCTTTATTCTGGTTGGGCTTCCCACCTACGGCGGTGACGATACCCTGCCCAAAAGCCCCAACGCCTACGGCGACGAAATGCCCAGCTATTCGGGTGCATGGTTTGCCATCCGCGAGGGGCAGAAGAGCGTTAGCCAAAGCCTTCCCGAATGCTACGTCACGGTGAATACCGATTGCGGCGACTACGACGAAATCCACCCCTACGACAAGAGAGAGATGGGCAAGCGCGTTGCCTACAAAATTGCAGAGGTATTCTACGGCTACGTGCGCGAGGATATGGTAACGCCGCAGGCGGTGGCTGCAAGGGCTACCGAGTCTGGCATCGAAATCACCTTCGACCGTGTGGGCAGAGGCATTCTGGTGACAAACGGCGGCATCAACCTTGAGGCTTCGTACGACGGAAGCACCTACATCCCCTGCGAGGCCGAGATGCAGGGCGAGGTGCTTTTGATGAAGGCAGAAAGGCCGATGGAAATAAAGGCGGTACGCTACGGCTACAACAATTATCCCCGCCTCACCCGAAACGACGTGCGTGACTACTACTCGCTGTATACGGCAGACGGCCTGCCCGTTTCGCAGTTTGCTTTTACCCTTTCGTAAGGGGATGGCCGTTGGCAAAAATACACCTGCGCTTAAAGCAAAACAGAAGCCAAAGCGCATAGGCGTATAAATAATAACGAAAAAGCGGAGGAAACAAAATGCAGAAAAAAGCGATTGCTGTACTTTTTACCGCTCTTATTTGCCTGATGCTGTCGGTATCGGGCTGCGCAGACAAAACGCCCGACGCGCAGGTGATTTATCCCGAGGGGTACACCGCCTTAAAGGCGGACGTAAACGACACGGGGGCTTTGACAGAGGGCCTTGCGGTGGAATTTGAAACGGGATTTTTTAACTACGAGCAGGCAATGCGTGCAGACGACAGATATTTTAACGGCGTCGACCCCGAGGACTACTGGAATACCGTTAAGGCGCGCTTGCAGGAAATGAACATCGCACGCTTCCGTATGATGATCAAGCCCGGCTGGCTTGAGCCGCGCAACGACAATGCGGACGCATCCGAAATCAATTGGGATGCCTTCACCTTCGATTCGGTGGAGATGCGGGCGGTGTACCGCGCGCTGGACCTTGCCGAGGAGCTTGGCATTAAGGTCACCCTCGTGCTCTGGGGCGTGGAGGTAAACTACAACGAGGCAGCCCTTGGCTATCAGACGGATGGCAAATACTGGATGGTTGGCGACAACAACGCACAAAACTGGTGTATCGGTGCAAAGGGCGATATGATGTACGAGTTTGTGGAATGCTTTTCTGCGCTGGTGCAATATTGCGTCAACACCAAAAAATACACCTGTATCGATCAGGTCACCCCGGGCAACGAGCCCGACTGGCAGTGGCAGGTGGATTCGGATAGGGGCGACCCCGAGGCGTACGTGGAAATGTGCTTAGAGCTGGACCGCCGCTTCCGTGCGGACGGCATCCGCGATAAGGTGCTTTTCAATCTGGGCGATTCCACCGATAGGGGTAGCCAAAACTGGCTTACGGAGGTTTGTCCTCCCCTTGCAGGCGTAGCGGATATCATCAATACGCACACCTACATCTTTTCGAATCAATCCCAAAACAGTCAGATTCTGGATTGGGCAAAGCAAAACCGCGCGTTTGCCTCCTCCATCGGTGCAAAATACTGGGTGGGTGAGTTTGGCTCGTATGCAGACGGAAACGACGACATCTACAAAATCGACGACTATTCGCGCTGTATCGGTCTTGCAAGGCAGGCGGTCTGCTTTATGAACGGCGGAGCAATCGGCGCCTCGTACTGGATGTGTGCGGATACCGCATTGCACTACACCAGAACGGACGTTATGGGAAGCTTTTGCATCGACGGTCTGTGGGCAACCTACAAGCACATCTACGATGAGGCAAAGGTGGGGGATGCCGTGCCCGAGGACTTCTATCTGCGCAAGCAATACTATATGTATCGGATGCTTTCGCAGGCAATCGGGGAGGGATGCAGGGTGTATCCCTTAAAAATCGACAGCGAATATATCGCAGGCATGAGGCTTGTGGATGCCTCGGGCAGCGAAACGCTGATTGTGGTAAACGGAACGGATGAGGATGTGAAATACGCCTTTGCCGTTTCTGACGTAAAGGCAGACTTCCTTTACGTGGGCTTCAATGAAAATTGCTTTACGCAGAGTGGCTACGAGGCTTGCACACAGCCCATGACCGTTGCAAATGGCTGTATCAGCTTCACCGCACCCTCGCAAAGCGTTTCCATAATCAAACAAAACCAATAATTCAGGAGGAAAAAAATGCAAAAGAATCTGAAAAAGATTGCAGTCAGCATCATGCTGGTTTGCCTCACGTTGGCAATGCTCGCGTGCAACATCCCCAGTGATAATCGCGCAGTGATTTCCGTGGATGAATCCTTAATTCCCACGGGCGGCCTGGTAGGTAAGGAAATCATCCTGCCTGCGGCAACCGCTACCGACGTTGACGGCACCGATATCAGCGAAAGCATCCTGCTCACGGTGGCAGGGCTCAGAGACGGCACCGAGGCAAGCTGGCCCATTTACAGACAGCCCGGCAACATCGAGCGTGCCTTTGTACCCGCACGTTACAGCAGCTGGAAGGTCACCTACTCGGTAATCGGCTCCGACGGCAACACCGTCACCAAGGATTTTTACATCAATCTTGAAATGGATACCACCAAGCCCGTGCTTACGGTAGCCTCTCAGGAGGCAATCACGGTTGGTGCAGGTGAGCAGCTCGTTCTGCCCGCGGCAACCGCTACCGATGACGGCTCTGACCTTTCCGAAAGCATCAAGGTCAAGGTATACCAGGGCAATGCTCTGCTCGAAACGTACAAAACGGGCGGCGCAGAATATGCAATCACGCTTCCCTCCGGCACCTATACCGCAGTTTATGCGTGTGAGGACGCCTCGGGCAACGCGGCAGAGGAAATCTCTGTGGCTCTTACGGTGGAAAGGCTCCCCTATAACACCGAGCTTATGACCGAGGGCGCATTCAAGCGCGGCTATGCTTCCCGCTTTGTAAACGGCGAGCTTACCGTTGGCTTCGTTTCAAACGAAACGTACGACGGCACCGACTGCTCCTCCGCAGCGTTCAAGGCAGATAAAATCGGCCTCAACGATATCGTCGGTGTTTCGGCAGTATTCGATCCCGTTCCCGCAGAGGGCGGCGAAAACTTCTACACGATGAGCTACTATGCCTCCAAGAGCAACGATCAGCTTGCTCCCAACGGCAATGAATCGCAGTGGCCTCAGGCGTTCTTTATCCGTGTGCACGATAAGACCGTAACCATCTTCTCCTACAACGGCGAAGCAGAGGCTGTGGCTGATATTGCGTTAAGAGATGGCGCAGTGCATAACATCTATATGCAGACGGTTGCTCTGGGCGCAGGCGCAGATGCAGAGGATGCGGCAATCAGCTTCCGTGTTTGGATTGACGCTCTTCCCACCGAGGCTCCCACGCTTTCGGTTACCGTGGACGCTTCTCACCCCTATTTCGACGCAAAAACGCTTGCCGAGATGTGGAACGGCACGCCCGGCTGGCTGAGCTTTGGCTCGTACATCAACAACAAAAACGTTTATAACGATGACGTTATGACGGTTAAGAGCATCAAGCTGTTCAAAGAGGATGCGCAGGATTTCTTCGCTCTCCTGCCCGTAATCAGCCTGGACGGCTCGTTTGCAAGCATCTACGAAAAGGATGAGGCAATCACCCTTCCCGTGGCTACCTTCGAAAATACGGTAGAAAGCGCAATCGGTGTGTACGACAGCGAGGGCAACCTTGTGGAAGCCATCGACGCTACCACTACCACCTACGCATTCACGGCGGCAGGCGAATATACCGTTCGCTACACCGCAAAGAATGCAGACGGCATCCGCTTAGAGCGTAAGTTCAATATCTCCGTCATCAACGATTACAGCGAATTCACCCTTGCTTGGCCCACCACCATCGGCGTGGCAGACGGCGCATACGAGGATGCATTCTTAATCAGCAATGCGCAGTCGGGCAACGATCAGATCGGTGTGCAGATCTTAAACGATTCGGGCGACAACAATCTCGTTGCGGCAAAAATCACCGTTCAGGGCTTTGCAAACGGCTGCTGGTTCGGTCTGCAGATCTCCGGTGCATCGAACTATACCAACTGGATCAGCGGTAGCGGTCTTTGCCTGAACTTCGGCGGCGGCAGACTCTACTACGGCATCGGCGGCAAGGAAACGCCCAACGCAGTTGCGGTAACCGATGCGCTGTTTGGCGAGCAGAGCGAATACGTAAGAAACTCCAACGGTGTCAACATCTTCGAGCTGTGCCTCGTATACCGCCTCAACTATGTGGGCAGCGAGGCAGAGGGCTTAAAGGCAATCGAGCTTGAGGTCTGGTACGGCAACTCCTTCGAGGCTATGACAAAGGCAGTCTTCCACGCGATCGAGGGTAAGGTTTCTTTTGCTAAGAGCGAAGAGGTTGTAGAAAACGCAACCAAGCCCACCTTAACGGCAAAATTCATCTACGATCTTGGCGTATCCGAAAGCACCTACGGTCAGGGTGCAGGCGTATACTTCGTATTTGCGCAGGGCGGTCAGGATTGGCGCACCTCCAAGGCGGGCTGTGACAGCGTTGCCGTTCTGGAAAACGAGCCCAAGATTGCTCCCGACTTCACGGTTGTAAAGCCCGCAAGCTCGGTATACTTCACCAATCAGGCAATCACCCTTCCCGAAATCGTAAGCGGCGATAACGTTGCTTCCATGCGCGTATACTACGAGGCAGACGGCGCAGAGGTAGAGGTAGAGGGCAACACCGTTTCCTTTGCTAATGCAGGCAGCTACACCGTTTTCTTTGAGGCAGTAAGTGACGAGGGTGTCACCTTATGCAAGAAGTGGAGCCTCACCGTAATGCAGAAATCCGAAACGGTGGATATGCCCACCAACTTCACCGCAGAGCCCACCGCTACGGTAAGCGAAAGCTTCCAGCAGACCTCCGGTCAGGCAGGCGCGGCAGACGCTACGCAGATCACCAACGGTCTTGGCTCCGGCAAATACACCTACGTAACCATCACCCAGAACGATTACAGCGCAGGCAATCTGTGCGTATACGGTCTGCAAATCACGGGTAACACCAAGGTCGGCGCATGGTTCAACAACGGCAAGGGCTTATACGTTGTACTCAAAGACAACAACATCTATCTCTCGCTCAACGGCCGTGAAAACGAAAACAACCTCTGCGTGGTAGAAAACGCAATCTCCTCCTCCAGCAAATACGTAAGCGGCTCTACCCTGCAAATCAGCCTTGCCATCAAGGCAAATTACCTCACCCAGGACGGCGGCTTAAAGGTTATGCAGCTTGAAATGTGGGCAAAGGCGGCTACGGGCGTATACGAAAAGCTCGCTTGGAAGGGCTTAACCGGTCTGCTGACGCAGGATCAGGTAAACGAGCTTCTCTCCGCTGAGGATCCCACCGTTATCAGCTTTAACGCAGGTATTCTCGATAACCTTGCTAAGCAGGGCTACACCGAAATCACCGAGCAGGGCGCAGGCGTTGTGGTAGCACACGCACAGGGCCCCGCCGCAACCATCACCGTTTCCGGTGTTTCCGTTTCCACCACCGAGCCTCAGACCGAGGTAATCGCTCTTGAAATCCCCACGGTGGGTGAGGTCAGCGTATCGAATACGAGCGGCAGCAAAAAGGCGGCTCAGTACGGCGACGACAACAACGTGCAGATTCTCTCCAACTCCGGCAACGGTCAGCTCGTGGCAATGAAGCTGAGCATGAACCCCTTCAACACCAACAATCCCGGCTTCTTCGGCGTGCAGATTTTAGGCAGC